>JACCYY010000028.1 GCA_013696235.1 Sporichthyaceae bacterium
TAACGCTCGGCGTACGTGCTGTGGTTCCGCCACGCCCAGAGCATGATCGACTTCTCCGGGTCGCGTGACAGCCAGCCCGTCAGCGGCTCGCGGTTGCCGTTCCACAGCTCGGTCCGGAGCACGGTACGGCGAAACGTCCGGGAGCCGAGCTGACGCATGACCGCCGAGCGGGGGAGGTCGAGCCACACCACCGTGTCGGCACGGGCGAGGACGAGGTCGGCCACGGCAGAGTAGTTGCCGTCAACTGTCCAGGCGGGTGCCGCCAGGCGCTCCGCCACCAGCCTCCGAAAATCCTCGACCGGGAGCGGTTGCCAGCCCGCCTGGTGGTAGATCGCGTCGAGCTCGACGTGCCGCACGGCGAGGCGCGCGGCCAGCGTCCGAGCGGCGGTGGTCTTGCCCGACCCGGCGTTCCCCACGACCCAGACGCGCTGCACGGACCGACGCTAGCGAGTCCTCGCTGCGGCTCCGAGCGGCTAGGTCGCCGGAACGGAGGCAACCCCGGGGGCGAGGAACCGGTTCCCGGTGACCTCCTCGGACGTGCCGGTGCGATCGAGGTACGGGGCGATCCCGCCGAGATGGAACGGCCAGCCCGCGCCGAGCAGCATCGCCAGGTCGATGTCGCGCACGTCAGCGACGACGCCCTCGTCGAGCATGAGGCGGATCTCCTCGGCGAGCGCCCGCACCGCCCGCGCCCGCACCTCATGGGCGGTCCAGCCCGAACCCTCTGCCGTCTGCAGGGCGGCGACCTCGGGATCGACGACCCGCTGCCGACCCGGCCCATCGACGTACACCGACCGCTTCCCCGCCTCGACGAGGCGGGTCAGCACCGGTGAGACGGTGAAGCGGTCCGGGAACGCGACGTGCAACGTCTCGGCGACGTGCAGCGCGACGGCCGGGCCGACCAGACCGAGCAGCTCGAACGGACCCATCGGCAGGCCCAGCGATCGGAGCGCGTGATCAACCACCTCGATCGGCGTACCCGCGTCGACCGCGGCCGCTGCCTCGCCGAGGAACCTGGTGAGCAACCGGTTTACCACGAACGCCGGGGCGTCCTGGACGAGGATGCACGACTTGCGCAGCCGCTTGCCGACCTCGAACGCAGTAGCCAGGGTCGGGTCGTCGGTCCGCTCCCCACGGACGATCTCGACCAGCGGGAGCACCGCCACCGGGTTGAAGAAGTGCAGGCCGACGACCCGCTCAGGGTGGTCGAGACCAGCCGCCATCGCGGTGACCGACAGCGCGGACGTGTTCGTCGCGAGCACGCAGGTCGGGCCCACGATCTTCTCGAGGTCGGCGAACACCTGCTCCTTGATCGCCAGCTCCTCGAAGACCGCCTCGATCACGAGGTCGGCGTCGGCGAACCCGGCGAGGTCGACCACGCCCGTCACGAGGCTGCGCAGGCGGTTCGCCAGGTCGGGGGTCACCTGGCTCCTCGCCTCGAGCTTGGCGACCTCGGCGTGCACGTACCCGATGCCGTGCTCGACCCGCACCTGGTCCAGGTCGCTCATCACGACGGGGACGAGGAGCCGACGCGCGAGGAGCAGCGCGAGCTGACCCGCCATCAGACCAGCTCCGACGATGCCGATCTTGGCGACCGGACGGGCGAGCGCCTGGTCCGGCGCACCGACGGGACGCTTCGCCCGTCGCTGGACCAGGTCGAACGCGTACACCCCGGCTCTGAACTCGTCACCCATCATGAGGTCGGCGAGGACGTCCACCTCCGCGCTGAAGCCCTCCTCAGGTGTCCGGTCCCGGGCTGCCTCGATCAGCTCGAGTGCGCGGTACGGCGCTGGCGCGGCTCCGTGCCGGCGCGCGTCGGCAACGGCTCGTCCGCGGGCCACCGCGGAGGTCCACGCCGCTCCGCGATCCGGCTCCGGCCGATCGACGGTCGTCGTGCCGAGCACGACGCCGGCGGCCCAGGCGATCGACTGCTCGAGGAAGTCCGCCGGCTCGAAGATCGCGTCGGCGAGCCCGAGGTCGTACGCCTGCCGACCGTGCAGCATGCGGTTGTTGTCGAGCGGGTTCTCGATGATCAGCTGCACCGCTCGCTCGGCGCCGAGCAGCTGCGGGACGATCGTCGCCCCACCCCAGCCCGGCACGAGGCCGAGGAACGTCTCGGGCAGGGCGACCGCAGCCACCCCGGACGAGACCGTGCGCGAGTGGCAGTGCAGGGCGAGCTCGAGCCCGCCACCCATCACGGCACCGTTCACGAACGCGAACGTCGGGACGCTCGCCGCTCGCAACCGACCGAAGACGGCGTGGCCGAGCGCTCCCATCGCCCGGGCATCGTCCACGTCCTGCAGCGCTGCAACCCCCTTGAGGTCGGCACCCACGCAGAAGACGTACGGCTTGCCGGTGACCGCGACCGCAGCGATCTCCGGTCGGGCGAGCACTGCGTCGAGCGTCGCGCCGAGCTCGGCCAGCCCGGCCGGGCCGAGCGTGGTGGGCAGCTTGTGGTCGTGACCGTTGTCCAGGGTCACCAGGACGAGCGTTCCCGCGCCGCCGGGCATCATCACGTCCCGCGTACGGGCGTGCGTGACGACCTCGGCGAAGCTTGCGTCGACGCTCATGCCGCGTCGTCGCCGGCTGCCGTCGGGTTCTCCCAGATCACCGTGGTGCCCATGCCGATGCCGATGCACATCGTGGTCATTCCGTAGCGAACATCGGGGCGCGCCTCGAACTGCCGGGAGAGCTGGTTCATCAGCCGGATCCCAGACGCTGCGAGCGGGTGCCCGACGGCGATCGCACCCCCGAACGGGTTCACTCTCGGGTCGTCGTCGGCGAGGCCGAAGTGCTCCAGGAAGGCGAGCACCTGCACCGCGAACGCCTCGTTGATCTCGATCAGGCCGATGTCGTCGATCGTGAGACCGGCCTTGCCCAGCGCCTTCTCGGTGGCCGGGATCGGGCCGACACCCATGACCTCTGGCTCCACCCCGACGTACGCGTAGGACACGAGGCGCATCCGGACCGGGAGCCCGAGCGCACGTGCTGTCTCCTCCGCGGCGACCAGGCACGCAGAAGCGCCGTCGGTCAGTCCGGCGGAGTTGCCGGCCGTCACCTTGCCGTCGGGACGGAACGGCGTCTCGAGCGCGGCCAGGTCCGCCGTCGAGGTGCCGGGACGCGGAGGCTCGTCAACGCTCGACAATCCCCACGCGCCGTCACTCCCGCGCACCGCGACCGGGACCAGGTCGGGCTGGATGTCGTTGCGTGCGTACGCCGCCGCGAACTTGGCCTGGCTGGCGACCGCGTACGCATCGGCGCGGTCCTTGCCGAGGTGCGGGAACCGGTCGTGGAGGTTCTCCGCGGTCTGGCCCATCACGAGGGCGCTCGGGTCGACCAACCGCTCCGCCAGGATCCGCGGGTTCGGGTCGACCCCCTCGCCCATCGGGTGGCGCCCCATGTGCTCGACACCGCCCGCCACCACGACGTCGTACGCGCCGAGCGCGATGCCGCCGCACGCCGTGGTCACCGCGGTCATCGCGCCGGCGCACATACGGTCGATCGCGTAGCCGGGCACGGACCGGGGGAGTCCCGCGAGCAGTCCAACGGTGCGGCCGATGGTGAGACCCTGGTCGCCGATCTGGGTGGTCGCGGCGATCGCGACGTCGTCGATGCGCTCAGGCGGCAGCGACGGGTTCCGCCGCAGCAGCTCTCGGACGGCTTTCACGACAAGATCGTCGGCCCGAACGTCGGCGTACACGCCGGCCGGGCCGGCCTTGCCGAACGGTGTGCGAACGCCGTCCACGAAGACCGGTCTGCGGCCGGTCGGCAGGGCGGTGATCACCGGTTGGGCTCCTCGTCATGGCAGGGGTGGTTACCGAACATGTTACTGCCCGGTAACTTGCCCGTTCCCGGCCCGTCGACCAACTGGCTCGCCGTTCAGACCCCCGGAGCGGGCTCGGCCAGCAGCGTGGCGACGAGTGCCGGCGCGGTGAGCGCAACCTGCCAGGTGCGTGCACCGGTGGCGCGCAAGGCCGCTCCGACCGTCTCCTCGGTGATCACCGCCGGCGGCTCCCAGGCCAGCCGCCGGACCACGTCGGGGGAGAGCAGGTTCTCGGCCGGGACCCGGTGCTGCTCAGCGATCGCCAGCACTGCCTCCCGCGAGGCCGCGAGCCGGGCCGCGGCAGCAGCGTCGCGGGAGGCCCAGCTTCGCGGGGGCGGCGGCCCCGTGCCGGGTCGGGCCACTGGTGGCAGGTGCTGCGCTGCGCGGCCGGCCTCGACCGCCTTGAACCAGGTGCCGACGTGGCGCTTGGTCGACCGCCCACCGAAACCGGGAACGTTCGCGAGCTCGTCAGCGGTGTCCGGCAGCGCGAGCGCAGCCTCGACGATCGCCGCGTCCGGGAGCACACGGCCCGGCGCGAGGTCGCGGCGCTCGGCGATCCGGTCCCGCGTCAGCCAGAGCTCGCGGACCACCGCCAGCTGGCGCGGCTTGCGGACCCGGTGCAGGCCCGAAGTCCGCCGCCAGGGCTCTTCGCGGCGCGCGGGCGACGGTGCCGCCACGAGAGCGGCGAACTCCTCGGCCGCCCACCCCCGCTTGCCGGCGTCGCGAAGCCTGATCTCGAGGGCATCTCTCAGCTCGACCAGCAGCTCGACGTCGAGCGCGGCGTAGCGGATCCAGTCGTTCGGCAGCGGGCGGGTAGACCAATCGGCAGCTGCGTGACCCTTCTCGAGGCGGTACCCGAGCACCTCCTCGACGAGCGTGCCGAGTGCGACCCGGGGATAGCCGAGGAGCCGGCCGGCCAGCTCGGTGTCGAAGAGCAGGCTCGGCGACAACCCGATGTCGGCCAGGCAGGCCAGGTCCTGGCTGGCCGCGTGCACGACCCACTCCGGCTCCTTCAGCAGCTCGCCCAGTGCGGTCAGGTCCGGGCACGCGATCGGGTCGACGACGACCGTTCCACCGCCGGCGCGGCGCAGCTGGACGAGGTACGCGCGCTGGCCGTAGCGGTAGCCCGAGGCGCGCTCCGCGTCGATCGCGATCGGGCCCGTACCCGTACGCAAGCGCTGCACCGCCTTGGCCAGCGCCTCGGCGTCCTCGACCACAGGCGGGAGCCCGTCGCGCGGCTCGAGCAGCATCTGGACCGCATCGAGCTGCACGACTGGCTCGAGACCGGGTGGCGAACCAGCCGGATCGCCAGGCGGATCGCCGGCCGGACCGCCAGCCGCGTCGCCGGCGGCCGCCGGCGGGCTGACGGGAGGGATCACCGCCAGCGTGGCCGGGCGCCACTGGGCCCGGCGTGCCGAGCCGCGCCGCGGGCCGGCAACGCCGCCACCCCGTTCGGCAGCGGCGGCAGACCCGCGATGTGGCAGAGCAGCTCACCCCACCCCTCGGTGTGCGCGGCGAGGTCGGGCTCGAGCGCGGTCCACGAGGCGCGGACCTCGATCTCAGCCGCGGCCGGCTCGTCGGCCATGGATCCGAAGCTCTCGGAGATCACCCGGGTCACGGTGCCGCTGGGCGCGCGGTACGCGGCGCCGTGCGCGTCGAGCGCTTCGAGCAGCCACGTCCACCCGACGCCCGGCAGCAGTGGGTCGGCGACCATCTCCGGCTCGAGCGGCGCGCGCACGTACGTGACGAGCCGGAAGTCCCCGGACCAGGCCTCGTGCCCGCCGGGCTCGTGCAGGACGACGAGCCGGCCGCTGGCGAGCTCGGCGGAGTCGACGCTGACGTCAGCGAGGAACGCGGCGGTGTACGCGGCCAGCCGGCTCGGTCCGGGGGTCTCGTCGAGGGTGACCTCCGGCCGGAGGCGCGCGGATCGC
>JACCYY010000074.1 GCA_013696235.1 Sporichthyaceae bacterium
CCGGCGTTGATCGCGATCTGCTTGAGCGGTGCCTCCACCGCGAGCCGCACGATCGCAGCGCCGGTCGCCTCGTCTCCGGTGAGGTCGAGCTTGTCGAACGCGGTGATCGACGCCTGGATGAGCGCGACGCCACCGCCGGCGACGATGCCCTCCTCGACCGCGGCCTTGGCGTTGCGCACCGCGTCCTCGATGCGGTGCTTGCGCTCCTTGAGCTCCACCTCGGTCGCCGCGCCGGCCTTGATGACGGCGACGCCGCCGGCGAGCTTGGCCAGGCGCTCCTGGAGCTTCTCCTTGTCGTAGTCGGAGTCGCTCTTTTCGATCTCGGCGCGGATTTGGGCGACCCGGCCAGCGATCTGCTCGGGCTCACCTGCACCCTCGATGATCGTGGTCTCGTCCTTGGTGGTGACGAACTTGCGGGCTCGCCCGAGGAGCTCGAGCCCGGCGTTCTCCAGCTTGAGGCCGACGGTCTCGCTGATCACCTGGCCGCCGGTGAGGATCGCGATGTCCTGGACCATGGCCTTGCGGCGGTCGCCGAAGCCTGGCGCCTTCACGGCGACGGACTTGAACGTGCCGCGGATCTTGTTCACGACGAGGGTGGCGAGTGCCTCACCCTCGACGTCCTCGCAGATGATCGCAAGCGGCTTGCCGCTCTGCATGACCTTCTCCAGGAGCGGGAGCAGGTCCTTGACGCTCGAGATCTTGCTCTCGACGAGGAGGATGTACGGGTCGTCGAGAACGGTCTCCATGCGCTCGCTGTCGGTGACGAAGTACTGCGACAGGTGGCCCTTGTCGAAGCGCATGCCCTCGGTCAGCTCGAGCTCGAGGCCGAACGTGTTGCTCTCCTCGACGGTGATGACGCCTTCCTTGCCGACCTTGTCCATCGCCTCGGCGATGAGCTCGCCGATCGACGAGTCACCGGCGGAGATCCCGGCCGTGGCCGCGATCTGCTCCTTCGTCGTGACCTCGGTCGCCATGCTGAGCAGCTGCTCGGTCACGGCCTCCACGGCCAGCTCGATGCCGCGCTTGAGCGCCATCGGGTTCGCCCCGGCGGCCACGTTGCGTAGACCTTCGCGCACGAGGGCCTGAGCCAGGACGGTGGCCGTCGTGGTGCCGTCGCCGGCGACGTCGTCGGTCTTCTTGGCGACCTCCTTGACGAGCTCGGCGCCGATCTTCTCGTACGGCTCCTCGAGCTCGATCTCCTTGGCGATGGAGACGCCGTCGTTGGTGATCGTCGGCGCTCCCCACTTCTTTTCGAGGACGACGTTGCGGCCCTTGGGCCCGAGCGTCACCTTGACTGCGTCGGCGAGCGCGTTCATGCCGCGCTCGAGCCCACGCCTCGCTTCCTCGTTGAACGCGATGATCTTGGCCATGCGGTGTGGTCCTCCACGGTGAGGGTGGATGCGGCCCGGTGGCTGCAGGCTCCCGTCCGGGAGCCCGCCGACCGGGGCTCGATTGTCGTCGGTGCTGTCACTCGCAGGGTGAGAGTGCTAAGTCATTGTTAGCACTCACCTGGGTCGAGTGCAAGCCGACAGCAGCCGGGACGGGCGAAGGCCCGGTCCCCTTCCGGGGGCCGGGCCTTCGTCGTGGGGCGTTGTGGTTCAGACGGGGCGGACGGTGTCCGCCTGCGGGCCCTTGGGACCCTGCGAGAACTCGAACTCGACACGCTGGCCCTCGTCGAGGGTCTTGAACCCATCGGTCTGGATTGCGCTGTAGTGCACGAAGAGGTCGTCGCCGCCATCCACGGCGATGAAGCCGTAGCCCTTCTCAGCGTTGAACCACTTCACGGTGCCTTCGGGCATTGCCTTACTCCCTGATCGGGTGGGTGCGTAGCCGCCGTCGGCGACTACGGGTCGAGCTCGCGTGGACTTCCCCACCTGACCGGCTCGCGAAGCGAACTGTCGTGCTGCGGGACCGAACGTGCGACGTACTGACCGCGGATGACTTTACCGGTCTTCGGAGCGAGCGCAAGACGCACGCCGAAGTCGTGGGCTGCGAGAGGCTGGTCCCGTGCCCGAGATGCCGCCGCCGACCACGGGTCGGGACCGCGTTCGACAGGTCGCGAACGCGATCAACCTGTCGACCCTCACTGGGCTGCTCGTGGCGACGATCGGTCGCGCCCGGCTGTCCTTCGGACCGGGTTGCACCATCCTCGCCACGGATCTTCGGCTGCCCCTGCGTGCCGGCGCGCTGACCATCGGTGACGTGGTCCTGACCCGGAAGTCGCGCGAGCGCATGCTCGACCGGCCGGCGCTCGTACGCCACGAGATGCGGCACACCGTCCAGTACGCGTGGTGCCTCGGTGTCGTGATGCTTCCGCTCTACGGCCTGGCGTCCTGCTGGTCGTTGGTCCTGACCGGCGATCCGGCCAGCCGGAACGTCTTCGAGCGGCGCGCCGGACTGGAGGACGGCAGCTACGTCGAGCGGCCGGTGCGCCCGTACTTCAGCCGGCGCGGCGGGCGGCAGCGCTGACGCACAGCCAGGGCCGGCCAGCCTGAGCCGGAGCTCAGGTGGTCGTGGGTGGGGGTTGCTCACCCGGGGCGACCCAGTCGACGGCGTCGTTGCCGAGCACCACGGTGAGGACGTCGGACGCCACCTCCGGGACTGCCGGCGACACCGTGTCGGCATCGCCGGGAGCAGCAGCGGCGAGCTGCCGCGCGGCCGCCTCCTCACCCTCCGGGTAGTACACCGTCGTCTCCTCGAGCGTGGTGAGGAAGTTGTCCGGTGCCTCCACCTGCCAGCCGAGCCCGTCCAGATACTCGGTGACGCGGCTGGCCAGCCCGCTCGTGTCGGTGCTGTTGAGCACGACCACCGTCGTGTCCGGGATCGAGCCCGGGGGCGGAGGGGGTGGAACTGTCGTGGTGGTGGTCGCGACCGGCGGCGGCGTCGTGGCGGTGGGCGACGTGCTGCCCGGCGGCAACGAGGTGGTCGAGGTCTGTCTCGCCGCCGAGGTCGACGGGCCGTCGGGGAGCGATGCACCCGGGTCAGGCGTCTTGCCGAAGATCCCCACGAGCAGCAGCACGACAGCCGCGATCGCACCGACCGCGAGGAGCGCGGGCAGGAGCCGCGCGAGGACGGCGCGATTCTGGGGTGGTGGAGTGGTAGAGGTGATGCCGTCCTAGACCTCGATACCGAGCCGGCGCGCCGCGCGGGTTCGCTGCCGGGTGGCTCGCAGCCGGCGCAGCCGCTTGATCAGCATCGGATCGTACGCGAGAGCCTCGGGTCGGTCGATCAGCGCGTTCAGGACCTGGTAGTACCGCGT
>JACCYY010000081.1 GCA_013696235.1 Sporichthyaceae bacterium
GGTCTGGCGCCGGCGCAGTGTTCGGCGCATCCGTCGTGTGCGGAGCGGCGTCTTCGTCCAGCGCACCGGCCGGATCCGGCGTCGGCGCCGCGTCAGGGTCGCGCGTCCCGCCGAGACTGCTGCCGGCTGGCGTCTCAGTCGTGGTCGGTGCTGGTTGGGCTGCAGCCGGCGTCTGGGCAGGGGCGGTGGGCGCCCCGGTCGGCGCGGCGTTCGTGGTGGTGGTGGTCGGTGCCGGCGGGCTGCCGGCTGCAGGTCCGTCGCCGCGACGAGTGGCGCGCTCGGCATCGCGCTGCGCCTGGCGTTCTTCCCGCCGTCGCTCCTTCTCCGCCCGTTGCGCGTCCCTCTCGGCGCGCTCCTCCTCGCGCTCCTTCTCCTTGCGGTTGCGCCGGAACATGCCGTAGCCGACCTTCGCGAAGCCGAACAACGAGCCGCCCATCTTCATGGGTTCCTCCTCCTCGACGCGTCCCGGACGGGCGCGCGGACCTTGCCGGGATCCTACGGATCGACGTCTTCCACGGGAGAGGATGGCAGCGTGACAGACGTCGTACGGGTGTGCATGGTGTGCGCTGGCAACATCTGCCGCTCACCGATGGCTGAGGTGGTGCTCCGCGCCAAGCTTGCGCGCGCCGGACTCGGCGACCGGGTCACCGTCGACAGCGCCGGCACCGGGAACTGGCACGCGGGCCAGCCGGCCCACGTCCGGAGCACTGCCGCGCTGCGCCGGCGCGGCTACCACCTCGACCACTCCGCTCGGCAGTTCGCGCCGGGCTGGTTCGGCGAGCGGGATCTCGTGCTCGCGCTCGATGCGGCCAACCTCAGCGACCTCGTCCGTCTCGCCCCGCGTGATCTCCCGGCTGGGCGGCTCCGGATGCTGTGCGTCGATGGCCAAGATCCCGGCGGCGGCACCGACGTGCCCGACCCCTACGGCCTGGACGACAGCGCGTACGACCACGCGCTCGACCTCATCGAGCGCGCGTGCGACGAGCTGGTGGCCGAGCTGGTCGCCGAGCTGCAGCCCGACGCCGCGACGGCGGCCGGGACCGATGATCGTGGCTGACCGAGAGCTGCACGACTCTGATCTGCTCGACGAGATCGAGATGTACGGCGAGCTGGTCATCGCGGCATCGACCTGCGAGGGACGACTGCCGGCAGCCCGGATCGACGCAATTCTCGGGGTCGGGCCCGCCGAGCGCAGCACATCGGGCTGACCGCGCGCGAGCCGACGGGGACCTGGAGCGACGGGCGGCGTCCCGAGCGCCTAGCATCCTCGACGGCCACCGCCACTCGACGTCGGAGCTGACGTGCGACTACGCCTCACCCCCCGGGAGACCGGCTTCTACGAGCTGCTCTCACGTTCGGCGACGAACCTCGTCACCGGCACGAACCTGCTCGCCGAGCTGCTCGGCGCTGCTCCCTCGGCCCGGGCCGACATCGCCGATCGCATGCGCAAGGCCGAGCACGAGGGCGACGAGGCCACCCACGCGATCATGCGCGCCCTGAACACCACGTTCGTGACGCCGTTCGACCGCGAGGACATCTACCGGCTCGCGTCGAACCTCGACGATGTCATGGACTTCATGGAGGCCGCCGTCGATCTCGTCTCGCTCTACGAGCTGAGCGAGCTCCCGGCCGAGCTCGCCCAGCAGGTGGAGGTGCTCCAGCAGGCAGCCGAGCTCACCGCTGCGGCGATGCCCCGGCTGCGCAGCATGGACAACCTCGCCGACTACTGGATCGAGATCAACCGGCTGGAGAACATCGGTGACAAGGTCTACCGCCGCGCCCTGGCCCACCTGTTCAACAGCGGGAAGTACGACGCGATCACCGTGATGAAGCTCAAGGAGGTCGTCGACCAGCTCGAGGGGGCCGCCGACGCCTTCGAGCACGTCGCGCACACGGTCGAGACGATCGCGGTCAAGGAGTCGTAGTGGTGGCCCGTCGCAGCCGGCCGGCCCTCCCGGTGGTAGCCCTGCCAGCTCAGGCCGGCCGGGAAGCGGTGCGCTGAGGTGGAGCTGGCTGCGATCATCGCGGTCATCGTCGTCGCGCTGGTCTTCGACTTCACGAACGGGTTCCACGACGCGGCGAACGCGATCGCCACGTCGATCTCGACCCGCGCGCTGACGCCGCGCGCCGCGCTCGCGATGGCAGCGGTGATGAACCTGCTCGGCGCGTTCCTGGGTACCAAGGTCGCCGCCACGGTCGGCTCCGGGATCATCGAGGCACCGCTGGGTTACTCCGGGCTCGTGCTCGTCTTCGCAGCGCTCATCGGCGCGATCAGCTGGAACCTGATCACCTGGTACTTCGGGATGCCCTCGTCCTCGTCGCACGCCCTGATCGGCGGGCTGGTGGGCGCGGCGCTCGCGGCGGCCGGGACCGTCAAGTGGTCGGGGGTGTTCGAGAAGGTCGTCATTCCGATGATCGTCTCGCCGCTCGTCGGTTTCCTGCTCGCGTACGGGCTCATGGTGGGCATCCTCTGGACCTTCCGGCGGAAGAACCCGCACCGCGTCGGCCGCGGCTTCCGGATGGGTCAGACGGTCTCGGCGGCTGCGATGGCGCTCGGGCACGGACTCCAAGATGCGCAGAAGACGATGGGTGTGATCGTCCTGGCGCTCTTCGTCGGCGGCTACCAGGACAACGCCTCGGACGTCCCGTGGTGGGTGGTCGTGCTGGCCGCCACCGCCATCTCGCTCGGGACCTACTCCGGTGGTTGGCGGATCATGCGAACCCTCGGCCGACGGATCATCCACATCGACCCCCCTCGCGGGTTCGCCGCGGAGACGACCGCATCCGCCGTGCTCTACACGGCGGCGTTCGTCTTTGCCGCACCGATCTCGACCACGCAGACCATCACCTCGGCGATCCTCGGCGCTGGGGCAACCCGCCGGCTCTCCGCCGTCCGCTGGGGCGTCGCCGGCAACATCCTGGTTGCCTGGGTGCTCACGATCCCGGCCGCTGCACTCATGGCCGCGTTGGTCTACTACGGAGTGCACCCGCTCGCCGGCGACTGATCATCCCGGGGCGTCAGCCGAAACGGCCGGAGATGTAGTCCTCGGTACGGGAGTCCTTGGGGTTGAGGAAGATCGTCTTGGTGTCCCCGAACTCCACCAGCCGCCCGAACCGCTGATCGTTCTCCTCGGACTCCACCTCGGCGGTGAAGAACGCGGTGCGGTCGCTCACCCGCGCGGCCTGCTGCATGTTGTGCGTCACGATGACGATCGTGTAGTCACGCACGAGCTCCTGCATCAGGTCCTCGATGCGGGCCGTGGCGATCGGGTCGAGGGCTGAGCACGGCTCGTCCATCAGGATGACTTCTGGGTCCACCGCGAGCGCCCGGGCGATGCACAGCCGCTGCTGCTGACCACCGGAGAGGCTGTACGCATTCTGCTTGAGCTTGTTCTTCACCTCGTCCCACAGGGCGGCTCGGCGCAGCGATGTCTCGACAACCTCGTCGAGATCAACCTTCATGCCATTCACCTTCGGGCCGAACGTGATGTTGTCGTAGATCGACTTCGGGAACGGGTTCGGCTTCTGGAAGACCATGCCGATCCGCCGGCGCACCTCCACCGGGTCGACCTGCTTCGCGTAGAGGTCGTGCGCGTG
>JACCYY010000088.1 GCA_013696235.1 Sporichthyaceae bacterium
CATGAGCGCCGAGCCGGCGTTGGACATCACGGACTTCACGTCCGCGAAGTCCAGGTTGATCAGCCCTGGCGTGGTGATCAGATCGGTGATGCCCTGCACGCCGGAGAGCAGCACCTGGTCCGCGGACTTGAACGCGTCGAGGACGCTCACGTTGCGGTCTGAGATCGAGAGCAGCCGGTCGTTCGGGATCACGATGAGGGTGTCGACCTCCTCGCGCAGCTCGCCGATGCCGGTCTCGGCCTGCCCACCGCGCTTCTTGCCCTCGAAGCCGAACGGCCGGGTGACCACGCCGATCGTCAGTGCGCCGAGCCCGCGCGCGATCCGCGCCACCACCGGAGCCCCGCCGGTGCCGGTGCCGCCACCCTCGCCAGCGGTGACGAAGACCATGTCGGCGCCCTTCAGCACCTCCTCGATCTCCTCCGCGTGGTCCTCGGCGGCCTTGCGGCCGACCTCGGGGTTCGCACCCGCGCCGAGCCCCCGGGTGAGCTCGCGCCCGACGTCGAGCTTGACGTCGGCGTCGCTCATCAGCAACGCCTGGGCATCGGTGTTGATGGCGATGAACTCGACGCCCTTGAGCCCGACGTCGATCATGCGGTTCACGGCGTTCACCCCGCCGCCGCCGATACCGACGACCTTGATGACCGCCAGATAGTTCTGCGGAGCTGCCACGTCAAGCGCCTCTCGGGTCGAGTCCTCGGGCCGCCATCGCCGGTGGCCCATCTGCTGCTCGTCTCGGTAAGACCGTCACCCTCAACTAGAGGGTTATAGTTATGTCAACCTCGACGTACCAGGAACGCTAGGAATCACATCGGTGTGACTCAACCCGACACGCCGGTGAGCGACACGATTCTGCAGTTTCCGCGTTGGCGGCTGGCGGGGCGGGGTCGGCGGCCGGCTGGTTGCGCCGGCTGGTCATTCGCGGATCGCGGGCACCTCGGGCGCGCTGACGATGTACACCCGCCCGGGCTGCTGCATGAGCGCCGTGAGCACCTCGACCTTGCGCGGGGTCTGCTCTGCGCTCCCCCACACCACGACCACGCCGTCGGCGAGATCGAGCTCGATCGAATCTGCGGTCTCGGCTCGCACGGTCACCAGCCGGTCGAGCAACGGCCCGGGCAGCGCGTCGAGCACGCTCAGCACGTCCTCGACCAGAGCGCTCTCGACCGGGTCCGACCCGCCGGAGTTCAGCTGCGGGACACCAGCCGGTGCGGCCACGACCTCGGTGTAGGCAACACCCGCGCCGTCATAGATCGAGAATCCCGCAGCCGATGGCACCGCCAGAGCCGGTTGCCGCTCGACCACGGTGATCACCACGGTGTGCGGCCAGCGCCGGGAGACCGAGACCTCCTCGACCGGCGGCAACGCACCGACCCGCTCCTCCGCACCGTCGCCGTCGAACCGGATCAGCGGGATCCCGTCCCGGACCGCCGCGACACGCAGCACGTCGCCCGCAGACAGCACCGTGACCCCCTCGACCCGTACGGCGGTCACGGTGAACCACGAGGAGAAGAACAGCGCCCAGACCGCGGTCACGACCAGGACGACCGCTGACCCGGCCACGAGCAGCAACTTGCGCCTGGACGACCGGGCCCCGGCCGCTCTGCGCTGCAGCGCCTGCAGGCTCACGCGAGCCCGCCTTCCTGCTGGTGTCCGCGCCTCACGACCGCACCTGCCGGTTCTCGACGCGCTCACCCGCGAGGAGCTCGAGCACCTCGGGACCGATCAGCGTCACGTCGCCGGCCCCGAACGTGATCACCACGTCTCCCGGCCTGGCCCGCCTGGCCAGCTCGCCTGGCACCGCCGACCACGACGGCTCGTAGAGGACCTGCGCCGGCGGCAACGGCACGGCTGCTGCGACCAGGCCACCGGTCACGCCAGGAACCGGGTCCTCCCGAGCGGCGAAGACGTCCATCACCACGACCTCGTCGGCCAGCCCGAGCGCGGCGCCGAACTCCTCGGCGAACGCACTCGTACGGCTGTAGAGGTGCGGCTGGAAGCACGCGACGACCCGGCCCGGCGCGGCGATCCCGCGAGCAGCCTCGAGCACCGCGCGCAGCTCGGTCGGGTGGTGCGCGTAGTCGTCGTACACCCGCACCCCGCGCACGGTGCCCTTCAGCTCGAACCGTCGCCGGGTGCCGGCGAACCCGGCCAGCCCGTCCAGCAGGTCACGGGAGCCGAAGCCGAGACCCGATCCCGCGGTGTAGGCGGCTGCGGCGTTGAGCGCGTTGTGCCGACCCGGCAGCCTCAGCAGCACACGGCCGCGCCGCCGACCACGCTCGACCACCTCGAAGCTGGCCCGGCCGCCGTGGCTGCCCAGGTCGACCACCCGGACCGTTGCGTCCGGCGCCGTCCCGTACGAGCGGACGTCCACGCCGCGCGCCGCGGCCGCCACCGCCAGGCGGCGGGAGCCTGGGTCGTCCAGGCACGCGACCAGGAAACCACCTGGCTGCAGCCGGTCGACGAAGTCGGCGAAGGCCTGCTCGACCGCGGCCAGCGAGTGGTAGTGGTCGAGGTGGTCGGCCTCGACGTTCGTCACGATCGCCACCTCGGGATCGAGCAGCAGGAACGTTCCGTCACTCTCGTCCGCCTCCGCGACGAACACTGCCCCGCTCCCGTCGTGCGCGTTCGCCCCGGTCTCGTTGAGACTGCCGCCGATCGCGAACGAAGGGTCGGCTCCGCAGTGCTGCAGCGCCACCGTCAGCATCGATGTGGTCGTCGTCTTCCCGTGGGTGCCGGTGACGGCGACCCGGTGCCGCCCCACCATCACGCTCGCCAGTGCCGCGGCCCGCGGCAGCACCGCGAGGCCGAGCCGGTGCGCCTCCTGCACCTCGGCGTTCATCGGCCGGATCGCCGAGGACACCACGACCGTGTCGACCTCGGCGACGTGCTCCGGATCGTGGCCGACTGCGACCCGGGCGCCGAGCGCGTGCAGTGAGGTGAGCGCCGGGGAGTCCTTGGCGTCGCTGCCGGACACCGCGATCCCTCGGGCCAGCATGATCCGCGCGATACCGCTCATGCCTGCGCCACCGATGCCGACGAAGTGCACGCGCCCGAGCTCGACCGCCGGGCGCACGTCGCCGTAGGACGCGATCACCTCGACCTGCCCCGGCTCCCGGCTGCGGCCAGCACCATCGCGAGCAGGCGCTGGTCGGCGTCGCGCCGCCCGAGCGAGGCCGCGGCGATCGCCATCGCCGCCAAGCGTCGCGGGTCTGCCAGGAGCGCGAGCAGGGGCCCGGCCACCCAGTCCGCGCTGAGCTCGGCATCGTCGACCAGGACACCGCCCCCGGCCCGCACCACCGGCTCGGCGTTGCGGCGCTGCTCGCCGTTGCCGTGGGGAAGCGGTACGTACGCCGCCGGCAGGCCGACCGCCGCGAGCTCGGCGCACGTCATCGCCCCGCTGCGGCACAGCATCATGTCCGCGGCAGCGTAGGCGAGGTCCATCCGGTCGACGAACGGCACCCGGACGTACGGGGCGTTGCCGGTCGCTGCGGTCACGCCGGACACGTCGTCGACGTTCTCGGGCCCCGTGACGTGCAGCACCTGGACGCCGGCGCCGGTGAGCCGCTCGACCGCTCCCCCGATCGCGAGGTTGAGCCGCCGCGCGCCCTGCGAGCCGCCGGAGACGAGCAGCGTCGGTGCACCTGGCAGCAGCTCGAAGTGCTCCCGGGCCCCCGGTCCCGCCGCGACCCGGTCGAGCCCGGAGATCGACTCGCGCAGCGGGATCCCGACGTGCTGCGCGTGCGGGAGCGGCGTCCCGGGCAGTCCGACCGCGACGTAGCGGGTCAGCCGGGCGCCGACGCGGTTGGCCAGGCCCGGGACGGCGTTCGACTCGTGCACGACGATCGGGACGCGGTGCCGTCGAGCGGCAAGGTAGGCCGGGAGCGAGACGTAGCCGCCGAAGCCCACGAGCACGTCGGCGTGCACCCGGTCGAGGACGCCGCCGGCCGCCCGCACCGATCGTGCGATCCGGAGCGGCAGCGACGCCAGCTCGAGGCGCAGACCCCGCGGGAGCGGCACGGCTGGGATGAGCTCGAGGCGGTACCCGCGCGCCGGGACCACTCGCGTTTCCAGGCCGCGCTCGGTCCCGAGCGCGGTGACCACCGCGCTCGGGTCCGCTCGGACAAGCGCGTCGGCCAGCGCGAGGGCGGGCTCGATGTGCCCGCCGGTTCCACCGCCGGCGAGCACGACCGACAACGGTCCCCGCCCGCCCAGGCCGGTGCCGTTGTCCGTGCTCATGGTCGAGACCTCAGCGCGCTCGGGTCGGCAGGAACACCCCGAGCAGGCTGGTCCTGCGCCTGGCCGCGAGCGC
>JACCYY010000107.1 GCA_013696235.1 Sporichthyaceae bacterium
GCTGTTGCCGGGTTTGGGGTTGCAGGAGAGGTGGGAGGCGGCCCTCGCGGCCGGGTTCGACGCGATCGAGCTGCGGGGCAAGGGTTCCGGCGCGTTCCTCGCCCGCCTGCCCGAGCTGAGTCGCGCCCGGGCGGACGGAGTGATCATGACGAGTGTCTGCGTCGACATGCTGCACTTCGTCGGGGACTTCGACGCCGACCGACGCCGAGACGCGCTCGACCAGATGTGTCAGCAGCTCAGTGTGATGGCCGAGATCGGCGGCATCGTGGCGATGACTCCGGCGTCGTACGGGATGTTCAGCCGGCGGCTGCCACCCTTCGAGCCGCCGCGTCCGCCCGAGGACGACCGGCAGGTGCTGGTCGACGGTTTCGGCGAGCTCGCGGAACACGCTCGCGACGAGGGGGTCGTGATCTGCTTGGAACCGCTGAACCGGTACGAGGACCACATGATCAACACGCTCGGCCAGGCCGTCGAGATTTGCCAGGCGGTCGGGTCCCCCGCGATGGGAGTCTGCGCCGACACGTACCACATGAACATCGAGGAGACCGACCTGGCGGAGTCGTTGCTGGCGGTCGGTGCCTGGCTCCGGCACATCCAGGTCAGCCACTCCAACCGGCTCGAGCCGGGCACCGGTCACATCGACTGGCTGGCGGTGCTGGCCGCGCTGGCGGCAGCCGGGTTCGCCGCACCGCTCGCGTACGAGTGCCGCCTGTCCGGCGACGCCGTCGAGGTGCTGCCCCGCTCGACTGCGTTCCTGCGCCGATGCACGGGCTAGTCGCGTACGGCCACTCATGGGTCGGGGGCGCCGGAGCGAGCTCGTCGTCCTGCTCCTTCCTGGAGTTGGCTGCCCGGCGGCTCGGATGCACAGCGGTCAACCTCGGCCTGGGCGGCAGCCTGAGCACCGACACCGCGGACCTGCTGTCACGCCGTCCGGCGCCGCCGGCGAGGCTCTACCTGGTGATGACCGGGCTCAACGACGCCCGGCTGCACGGTGGCTCCTCAGCGGCGCTGCACTCCTATGGCGGCGCGCTGGAGACGATCTTCACCTCGCTGGAGGCAGCGAAACCAGCTGCCCGCGTCGTCGCGGTGGAGCAGCCGGACCTCGTGAACTACTCGCTGCATGCCCCGCACGACCGCGGCTCCCACCAGATCCTCGCCGCCTACAACGACCAGCTCCGCACGGTCGCCCGCCGTCATCGCCGGGTCGACGTGGGAACTGTGGCCGGTTGGGACGCGGCAACGATGCTCGATGACGACACCGTCCACCCCAACGACGCCGGGCACGCCGAAGTGGCTGGCGCAGTGGTCCGTGCAGCCGTTTTCACAAGTCCCAGCCGGGGCTGAGACCGACCCGCGTCCGCCTCAGCCGGGTGTTCACGGCAGCAGCCGGCTGGCGATCGGCAGGAGCCCGGCCGCGGCGAGTGGCGCGGACGGATCTGGGGCGTCGGCGGCGTGGCGGTAGCGGCCGGGCGGGCTCTGGTACGCCCGCTTGAACCGGTGCGAGAAGTGCTCAGGGTCGGTGAAGCCGCACGACCTGGCCACCGCGCCGATCGCCAGGTCGCTCTGCGAGAGCAGCGTGGCGGCCCGGGCGAGCCGCAGCAGCTCGATCGTCGTGACCGGGCCGGTGCCGAAGCGATCGCGAAAGACCCTGCACAGGTGGCCGGGCGAGACGGCGGCCGCCGCGGACAGCTCGTCGAGGCTCATTGCCCGGGCGATGCCAGAAGGTGCCCAGGCTTCGTAGACGTGCTCCACGACTGCCTCGACCGCGGTCGGCAGAACGAGCCCGACCTGAGCACCCGGCCCGCGCGCGAGAAGCAGGAGCACGAACCGCACGAGCTCCGTCGCGGTGTCGAGGTCTGCCGCGGACGTGACGTCCAGACGGAGCAGGTACCGGAGCGTGGCCGGGAGCGGGTCGTCGTCGCCGCTGACGCGGTGCAGCGGCCAGGCAGCTGCCGTCGAGGACGGTCGTGAACCGGTGAGGCTGAAGTAGACATAGCCGTGCGTCGTCGGCTGGCGCCGGTCCCACTGCCAGTGGTCGCGCATCCCTGGCCGCACGAGGAGCAGCTGACCGGGTCGGAGCGCGAGCGTGCGGGCTTCGCACGACCACTCCGCGCTGCCGCGCAGGATCCACACGAGCTGGAACTCCGACATCGTGCGCGGCCCGACCGTCGCGCCCGGCAGGTACACCGCCGAGCCGAACTTGCTGACCGAGAGCGAGGTCACGATCAGACAGTCTCATGCGTCATCGATCCATGGCGCGCGGCAGCGTCACCAGCGACGGTGGTGACATGACCATTGTTGATCAGCACGTGGATCTTGACCGGTACACCGAGGACGGTTACCTCGTGCTTCGCGGTGCGCTGTCGCCGAGCGAGGTGGCAACGCTCTGCAGAGAGGCGGCAACGATCTGTCGTGGCGAACGAGGACCCGTGGGGGGTCTCGAGCCGGCTGCTCCCGACGAGTCCGACGACGAGGCGATGCGCCGGTACGTGGCGATCAACTTCCCGCACAAGATCTCGGCGGTGCTCGAACAGGCGATGCACCACCCCGTCGTCGTGGACGCCTTGACCCGGGTGATCGGCCCGAACGTCAAGGCGATGCAGTCGATGCTCTTCATGAAGGCCGAGGGCAAGGCTGGGCAGGCGTGGCATCAGGACGAGCACTTCATCCCCACGCGCGACCGCTCGCTGACCGGTGCATGGATCGCGCTCGACGACGCCGCCGTCGACAACGGGTGCCTCTGGGTGCTGCCGGGCTCGCAACGGGCCGGGGTGCTCTACCCCGACCGGGAGCACGACGACCCCCGCTACGACTGCGCGATCGAGGCCTTCGACTTCCCGCACGAGGACGACGACGCGGTGCCGGTGGAGATCGAGGCCGGCTCGGTCCTGCTCTTCAACGGCTACCTCCTGCACAAGTCACTGCCGAACACCCGGCCCGGGAGCTTCCGACGGGCCCTGGTGAACCACTACATGAGTGCGGAGTCC
>JACCYY010000115.1 GCA_013696235.1 Sporichthyaceae bacterium
TGGAGCTCATGGGCGGCACGACCAGCCCCGGGGTGTCGAGGTTCGGGCTCGGCATCGTCGCTGTCTCCTGCTTCGTACGAGGTCGGTTGGATCCTGCGGGCTCGCCGACAGTAACCCCGAGACCGGAGGAGACCATGTCCGAAACGGCGCCTGTTCGCTGACGGCGGAGCGGCCGTACGCCCCCCGCGAGCGACCGCAAAGAAATGTTTGCAAAGAACTCTCTGCGGTTCTACACTGCGTCCGTGCCCAGCCGCGAACCCGACCACCTGCAAGCGGCGCGGCCGGTCCCGAACTCCCTCACCCTCGGCACTGCCTCGCTCCGGGTGCTGGCACACCCCGTCCGGGTCCGGGTGCTGGGGCTGCTGCGCGAGCACGGACCGTCGACCGCGACGCTCCTGGCGGGACGGCTCGGGCTGAACTCCGGTTCGACCAGCTATCACCTGCGCCAGCTGGCGGCCGGCGGTCTCGTGGAGGAGGACCACGAGCGCGGGAACGCACGGGACCGGTGGTGGCGCTCGGTCCACCGCGCGACGTACTTCGACCCGTACGAGGTACCCGAGAGCGACCGCGGAGCCAGCGCCGTCTACATGGCAGCGATCGCGGCGGAGTACGCCGATCGGATCCAGCTCGCCGCGCGCGACCTGCTCGAGCTCCCCCCGGCGTGGCAGCGCTCGGGCGACCTGAGCGACTTCCGCCTCCGGCTGACCCCCGACGAGACCGCGGCCATCGTGACCGAGCTGCACGGGGTGATCGCCCGATATCGCCCAGCGGACGAGCCCGGTGGCGACGCGGTACCGGATTCCGAGACCGTCGTGGTCCAGGTCCAGGTCATGCCACAGCTCGCTCCTCCGGCCCATGACGACGCCGTTCCGACCACGACCGCGGGAGCTCACCCAGCAGCTCCCCGCCGGTGATCACCTCCGCCCCGCGCAGCCGGCGCGGACTGTACGGCGTCCTCACCGCTCACGCGGTCGCCCTCACCGGCACCCGGGTCTCGGCGATCGCGATCCCCTGGTTCGTGCTCGTGTCCACGGGCAGCGCGGCGCAGACCGGCCTGGTCGCGTTCTGCGAGTTCGCCCCGTACGTCGTGGCCAAGGCCCTGACCGGTCCGATGGTCGACCGGGTCGGCCCGCGGCGGGTGAGCATCGTGGCCGACGTGGTCAGCGCGCTGGCCGTCGGCCTCATCCCCTTGCTGTACGCCCTCGAGCTGCTGAGCTTCCCCGTGCTGCTCGGGCTGGTAGCCGCCGTCGGGGCCTTCCGCGGTCCGGGCGACTCGGCGAAGGAGGTGTTCGTCCCGATCGTCGCCGAGGAGGCGCGCATGCCGCTCGAGCGGGCGACCGGTCTCGCCGGCACGATCGAGCGCCTCGCGTCGACCATCGGGCCGGGAATCGCCGGGGTGGTGGTGGCGACGTTCGGCCCGATCAACGCGCTGACCGTGAACGCGATCACGTTCGCGCTCGGCGCGGTGATCATCGCGTCCACCATGCCGAGACATGCCGAGCCCGCCGAGGAGGAGCAGCTCGGCACCTACCTGCACCGGCTCGGCGAGGGATTCAGGTTCATCCGGCAGGACCGGCTGCTGCGCTCGGTGCTCGGCATGGTCGCCTTCACGAACCTGCTGGACGCGGCCATGTTCGCGGTGCTGCTTCCGCTCTGGGCCCGCGACACCGGCCACGGTCCGGCCGCGATCGGCGCGGTCGGCAGCGCGTTCGGCATCTGCGCCGTCGCCGGCAGCATCACGGCGGCCGCGATGGCGCACCGTCTGCCCCGCCGCATGACGTACCTGGTCGGCTTCATGATCTGCGGGGCACCGAGGTTCCTGGCGATCGGCTTCGCCCTGCCGCTGCCGGCGATCCTCGTGGTCATGGGGGCGGCCGGGCTCGGCGCCGGGTTCATCAACCCGGTCCTCGGCGCGGTGTTCTACGAGCGGATCCCCCGCCACCTGCTGGGGCGGGTGAACGCGCTCGGTGACTCGATGTCCTGGTCCGGCATCCCGTTCGGGGGCGTGTTCGCGGCTGGCGCTGTCGCCCTGGTCGGCTTCGCCCCGACGGTGTTCGCGCTCGGCGCCGCGTACTTCCTCGCCACCACGCTGCCCGGCCTGCAGCCGGGGTGGAAGGAGATGGACCGCGACCGCCTTGCTCACCCGCCCGTGGGCGGGATGGTGGACGAGCACGACGGCGCGCCGACGTCAGCCGGCCGCTGAGGCGCGGTCTTGGTGGACAACGCCAGCGCGTGCGGGTGGCGGTCAGCGCGCCGTGTCGTCCTCGACCGCGTCCAACGGGACGTCGGTGGTGACCACCGAGCCGGCCGAACCGGTGGGAGCGGCTGACTCGGTCGCCTCGTCGTCGCCCGACGGACCGTCGAAGATCTGGGTCTGGGCGGTCCTGGTCGGAGCGGCGAGCTCGGCCTCGAGCGCGGCGATGTCGATCTTCTCGCCGTCGGAGTCCGTGACCGATGCCTCGCGGACGAGAAGAGCGAGCGCCTTGGCGCGGACGACCTCGCTGACGAGTCCTTGCACGTTGCCCGACTGGAGGACCTGCTGGACGTACTGCTCCGGCGTCACGTTGGCT
>JACCYY010000110.1 GCA_013696235.1 Sporichthyaceae bacterium
ACGAGCTCGCAGCCGTTGGCCAGGGCGAGGTGCTCGAAGGTCTGCTGGGTGAACGCGTCACCGGGCGTGGTCGCACCGACGAACCCGGCGACGTCCTCGCCGTCGAGCGCCTCGGCGGCGGCGAGGATGTCCTCGTACGTCTCCGGCGCGTCGAGCCCGGCCGCCTCGAACAGATCGGTGCGGTAGTAGAGCAGCTGCGACCAGGCATCCGTCGGCACCGAGAGCTGTTCCTCGCCGTCACGGGTCAGCTCGAGCGAGCGCTCGGAGAACGTGTCGGCGCCGAGTGCCTCGATCACCGCCGCGGTCGCCTCGGTGTTCAGCAGCTCGTTCGCGGCGAGGGTGCGGACGGCGGCCAGCGGCTGCGAGCCGACGACGTCGGGAAGGTCGCCGGCGGCGGCCGCAGAGGTCAGCACCTGGTTGAACTGGTCCTCCTCCACGCCGACCAGCTCGACCTCGATCCCGGTCTCCGCGGTAAAGGCAGCGATGATCTCCTCGGTCGCAGCGACCCGGTCGGGGATGGTGTCGCCGGTCCACACCACGATCGAGCTGGCGTCACCGCCGGCCCCGTCGTCGGCACCGCCGCCGCCGCCGTCGCCGCCGTCGCCGCATGCGGCGAGGGCGAGCAGCGCGATCAGTGCCGTTCCGGTGGCCGCGGGCCGTGTCAGGTTGCGCATCGCAGAGCTCCTCGTCGCCAGGCAGGGCCGATCGTCGTGGTCGCGTCAGCGGCCTCGTCGAGAGCCTCGCCTATGGCTCTACGTCGTGTCCAGGGTTTATGCCGAATCTCCAAGCAGAATTTGCCTGGTTGACAGGCAGAACTCATCCCGGTTCAATCGGTCGTCCACGTACGCCGGTCCAGCGACCCGCGTGCGCTCGCCTGACCCGAGAGGCGGTCGCCATCCGCGACGCGACTGCCCCCAGCATCTCCCCAGACCGGGTCCGGGGGGCGACCCGCGGCGTGTGGGATGCGCACGAGCTGACCGCGCGGGCGGCGTACGTGCTGCGGGGCAACAGCGCGGGTGGCATGACTCGAGCCGCGCCGGACCTCTACCCGCACCAGTGGAGCTGGGACGCCGCGTTCGTGGCCGTCGGGCTGGCCCACGTCGACGTACCGCGGGCGTGCCTCGAGATGGACACGCTCCTCGCCGGTCAGTGGCGGACCGGGATGGTGCCCCACATCGTGTTCGACCCGACCGAGACCGGGTACTTCCCGGGTCCCGACCGGTGGGAATGTGAGGTCTCCGCCGACGCTCCGACCGCGCCGCGCACCAGCGGCATCTGCCAGCCACCGGTGCATGCCCTTGCCGTCGAGCGGATGCTCGAGGTCGCCGGTCACCGCGGCGGGGCCGACCAGGCCACGCTCGACGCATGGTTGCCCGCGGTCTACCCCCGGCTGCTGGCGTGGCACCGCTATCTCGTCCGGCACCGCGATCCCGAGGGCACCGGCCTGCTCGCGATCTACCACGGGTGGGAGAGCGGGATGGACAACTCCCCGCGCTGGGACGACGCGTACGCGCGGGTCCTGGTCGGGCCGGAGCTGCCGCCCTACACCCGCCGCGACACGACGGTGCTCCCCGATCTGTCGCAGCGGCCGACCCAGCAGGAGTACGACCGCTACCTCTGGATCGTCGAGGAGCTGAAGCTTGCCTCGTACGACGACACGTTGATCCGGAAGTCGGTGAGCTTCCACACGACCGACGTCTTCATGTCGGCGATCTTCGCGGTCGCCAACGACGCGCTGGCGCTGCTCGCCGAGCGCGTGGGAGCCGGCGAGGCCGCCGAGCTGCGCGCCTGCGCGGAGCGCTTCCGGCGCGGGGTGGCGGCAAGCGTCGATGTCGAGACCGGCTTCGCGGTCGACACCGATCTCCGCACCGGCGCTGCGATGCCGAGCGAGACGATCGCCGGTTTCGCTCCGCTGCTCTGCGGCGGCCTCGGTGCCGACGCGGAGGACCGGCTCGCCGACCTGCTCGTGTCCGAGGCGTGGACCGGCCACCCGAAGCTGCGCCACGCCGTGCTGCCGACGACCAGCCCCGCCTCCCCCGCGTTCCGGCCCCGGACGTACTGGCGTGGACCGAGCTGGCCGGTGATGAACTGGTTCTTCGCCTGGATGCTGCAGCGCCGCGGTGCGACAGCGCTCGCCGGGCCGCTGCGTGCGGCGTCCATCGCCCAGCTCGGCGACGGTGCCCTGGCGGAGTACTACGAGCCGCTCACCGGCGCGCCGCTCGGCAGCCTCGACCAGTCGTGGACCGCTGCCGC
>JACCYY010000123.1 GCA_013696235.1 Sporichthyaceae bacterium
GAGGAGGATCCATCCGGCGAGCGGGTGGGCCGGAGGAGGCCGGACCGCTCCGACCCACGAGCGCCGGGCCCAGCGCAGCCACCAGTAGGCCAGCAGCGGAGCTACGGCTACGGCCACGAGGTTCAGACCAATGGCCGCAGCGACATTGCCGTGCGCGAGCTCGTGGAGGGCACGAAGGCTGCCGCAACCGGGGCAGTGCAACCCGGTCAGCGCGAGAAACGGGCAGGTCGGGTAGCTGCCCGGTACGAACGGGCTGACCGACCCGACGAACACGACCGCTACCACGCTCGCTGCCAGGACTGCCGCAGGTGCGCGCACGGTCGCCCACCTCGGCCCGTCCCGTTGTGAAGGACCCGCCTCGGTGACGGCGGGTCGACGTGGAGCGGCGGCAGGGGAGGGCACTAGTACGGGTCCGAGAAATTGCCTGAGAAGCCGATGACTCCGACAACGACGACCAGGTAGATCACGATGGCGACGACGCCCACGACGATGGACGCGATCCACCAGGTCTTGGCCTTGTTCGACGCCTCGATCGCCTCGGCGTGCCGCCCGGTCTGCCACAGGGTGTTGACCTTGTTCGAGTAGACCAGCGAGACGATGCCGAGCGGGAGGCAGCACGCCACCGTCGTCACGATCGCCATCACCAGGTGGTTCGGTGGCGGTGGCGCCGGGTATCCGCCGGGCTGGGGCTGCGGTGAGGGCGGGTAGTCGTAGCTCATCGGCCGGTCCTCTCTGGCGAACGCCGAGCACGTCCGCCTTGTCCGTCGCGGAGCGTACGCGCCTCCTACTGTTGACGTACGGTTTCGCCAGAACTGTCCGGCATCCGCTGGTTTGACGGCGCCGGGTCGGGCTGCGCGCTGGTCAGGGCCGGGACGAGACCGTCTGCCACCAGGCTCGCGAAGGCACGCTCGCGCTGGTCGTCGATGGGCCAGACCGCCGCCAGGGCGGCGGGGGTGACCGGACCCACGGCGTCCCGAAGAACGGCGAGAAGGCGACCGCGTACCTCTCGGTCCGTACCCGGGTAGCGCTGCCGTGGACGGGCTGGACCGTCGTAGGGCGGCGCGCCGGCGCGCTGCCAGGCGCACGCGTCGAGCACTGGACATCGCTCGCAGCGCGGCGCGCGCGAGGTGCAGACGAGCGCGCCGAGCTCCATGGTCGCGACTGCCCACCGCGGGCCGAGCGGATCTGGCGGCGCGAGGGCTTCGGCTCGCTCGCGCTCGGCCCTGGTGACTGCAGGCGGCGGCAGCGCCTCGCCGCCGACCAGCCGGCCCAGGACACGCCGCACGTTCGTGTCGAGCACGACGTGGCGCCCCCCGAATGCGAACGAGGCGATGGCAGCCGCGGTGTAGTCGCCGATCCCGGGCAGTGCGCGCAGGTCCGCGTACGACGACGGCACCTCGCCGCCGTGCCGCTCGACCATGACAGCGGCGGCGGCATGCAGCCGCAGCGCCCGGCGCGGATAACCCAGACGTCCCCACTGCCGCACCGCGTCACCCGGCGCCGCCGCGGCGAGCTCGGCCGGGGTCGGCCAGCGCTCGAGCCACAGCACGTACGCCGGGAGCACGCGGTCGACCCGGGTCTGCTGGAGCATGAACTCGCTGACCACGACTCCCCATGCCGCCGTACCCGGGCGGCGCCAGGGCAGGTCGCGCGCGTGCTCGTCGTACCACGCGAGTACGCGCTCGTGCAGGGTCGGCGTCGTGGTCAGCACCCGCGTCAGGCTCAGACGTAGCGCTCGAGGATGCTGGCCTCGGCGAGCCGGGACAGGCCCTCGCGGACGGTTCGCGCCCGGTTCTCACCGACCCCCTCGACGGTCTGCAGGTCGTCGACGGTCGCGGCGAGCAACTTCTGCAGCCCGCCGAAGTGCTCGACGAGCCGTTCGACGACCGCCCCTGGCAGCCGTGGGACCTTCGCGAGCAGGCGGTACCCGCGCGGGCTGACCGGCGCGTCGAGCGACTCGCCGACACCGACGAAACCGAGCACGCGAGCCACCGCCGTGAGATCGAGAAGCTCCTCCGAGCTCGCGCCGGCGAGGGCCTCGAGCACCCGAAGCGGTTCGAGCTCGCGCCGACCGGACGGCGGTGGTGCGTAGTCGCGAACGACGAGGTCCTGCTCGAGATCGACCCCGCCGATCAGCTCGTCGAGCTGCAGTGCGATCAACCGGCCGTCGGTGCCGAGCTCGACGACGTCCCAGTCGATCTCGGTCGCGATCCGTCCCACCATCTCCAGCCGCTGGGCCACGGTGCAGACGTCGCGCACCGTCACCAAGTCCTCGATCTCGAGCGCGGACAGCGTGCGCGACACCTCGTCGAGCCGCATCTTGTAGCGCTCGAGCGTCGCCAGCGCCTGGTTCGCGCGCGACAGGATGCGGGCGGAGCCCTCGATGACGTGCCGCTGATCGCGGAGGTAGAGGGCGATCATGAGCATCGACTGGCTGACGGAGACGACCGGTAGCCCGGTCTGCTTCGCGACCCGTTCCGCCGTACGGTGACGCGTGCCTGACTCCGTGGTCAGGATCGAGGGGTCCGGGACGAGCTGCACGTTCGCCCGGAGGATCCGGCTCGCCTCGCGGTCGACGATGATCGCGCCGTCCATCTTCGCCAGTTCGCGCAACCCGGTCGCGGTGAACGGGACGTCGAGGGCGAACCCGCCCGTGCAGATGGAGTCCACGGTCCGGTCGTGGCCGAGCACGATCAGCGCACCGGTCCGGCCGCGCAGGATCCGCTCGAGACCCTCCCGCAGCTCGGTTCCGGGGGCGACCGCGGCCAGCGTGCTCCGCATCGCCGCCTGGACGGCTTCCTTGTCGCTCGTTGCCACGGCGGCACCTTATCCGTGGATGCGCGGGATCCCGGTTCGGTCCAACGGCGTGGGGGTCTCGACGGGACGCGGTGGTGGCGTCGCCACCTGGGTGAGCCGCCGCAGTGCGGAGTGGACGTCTGGCACCTCGACCACCTCGATGCCGCTCGGGTAGGGACCACTGCCAGGTGGCACGAGCGCGCGGGTGAAGCCGAGCCGCTGCGCCTCCTCCAGCCGCCGGCGCACCCCGGTCACCCGGCGGATCTCGCCGGTCAGGCCGACCTCACCGATCGCGACCACGCCGTCGGCGAGCGGTCGTTCGACGTACGCGCTCGCGACGGCCAGCGCCGTGGCGAGGTCCGACGCCGGCTCGGTGAGCCGGACCCCGCCCACGGTGGCGACGTACACGTCGTTGCGCCCGACCGGCACCCCGCCGCGCTTGTCCAGGACGGCGAGCACCATGGCGATCCGGGCGGAGTCCAGACCAGAGCTCGCTCGCCGCGGCGAGGCAAGCGTCGACTCGGTGACGAGCGCTTGCAGCTCGGCCACGATCGGTCGGCGACCCTCGAGCGACACCGTCACGCAGGTCCCGGCGACCGGCTCGGCCCGATCGGCCAGAAACAGGCCGCTCGGGTCGGCGATGCCGTCGATCCCGGTGTCGTGGAGGTCGAAGCAGCCGACCTCGTCAGCGGATCCGAAACGGTTCTTCATCGCCCGGACCATGCGCAGGCGGCTGTGCCGTTCGCCCTCGAAGGACAGCACGACGTCGACGAGGTGCTCGAGCAGACGCGGACCGGCGACCGAGCCGTCCTTGGTGACGTGACCGACGAGGACCGTCGCGATCGCTCGTTGCTTCGCGATCCGGGTGATCGCCGCGGCGCAGGCGCGCACCTGGGTGACGCCACCGGCCCCACCGTCGATGCCCGGAGCCACCATGGTCTGCACCGAGTCGATCACGAGCAGGGCCGGCGACACCGCCTCGATGTGCGTGAGCGCGGCGGCGAGGTCTGTCTCGGCGGCAAGGTAGAGGTGCTTGCTGGCCGCGCCGATGCGCTCGGCCCGGAGCCGAACCTGGGCGGCGGACTCCTCGCCGGTGATGATCAGGCTCGGCGCGGCCGCCGACGCGCACCGGGCCGCGACGTCGAGCAGCAACGTCGACTTGCCGACGCCGGGCTCGCCGGCCAGGAGGACCACTCCACCGGGCACCACTCCGCCGCCCAGCACGCGGTCGAGCTCGGGCACCCCCGTCGGTCTCGCCATCGCCGCGGCCACGTCGATGTCGGGCATGGCCAAGGCTGGTGCGGACACCGGACCGGCGACGACCTGGCGGACCGGCTGGGCACCCACCTCTTCGAGGGCGCCCCAGGCCTGGCACTCGCCACACCGACCGGCCCAACGCTGGCTCTGCCACCCGCACTCACCGCACCGGTAGGCCGGTCGCCCGCTCGTCCTCGCCACGAGCGCCACCGTACGGGCCGGGACCGACGAGAACCTGGACGTACCAGCCTGCCTGTGGAGTTGCGTTCGGGGGGTGGGGCCAGCATGATTTCACCAAACGTTGATTTGCTAGCGAGCGAGGATTGAGTGGTCCTGTCGCCGCGGGTGGCGAGGTTCAACCGCCTGGTGACCAACCGCATCACGTTGCCCGTGGCCGGCTGGCTGCCCGGGTTCGGACTGGTGCACCACGTTGGTCGCCGCTCGGGCCACGCGTACCGGACCCCGGTGAACGTCTTCCGGTCACCCGGCGGCTACGTCGTCGCGCTCACGTACGGCCGGGACGCGGACTGGGTCAAGAACGTTCTGGCCGCCGGCCACTGCGAGCTGGTCACCCGTCGCCGTACCCATGCCCTCACCGACCCGCAGGTCGTCCGGGACGGGACACGCGCAGGAGTGCCGTTCGTGGTCCGGCAGATCCTCGAGGCGAACGACGTCTCGGACTTCCTCCACCTCGGCGAGCGGCAGCCCTGAGCGGGCACCGCTGCGGAACAACCTCAGCGGGAGCTATCTCAGGGGTGCGGATCGGCCGGGTGCGGCGCGACCCGCGTCGACCTGCGCTGGCGCATCCGCTGCTCGCAGTGCGCCACGAGCTCGCCGTAGGCCGCGTCCCCCATCAGCTCGCGCAGCTCGCGCTCGCACGAGCGGAACACCGGATCCGGCGCGACGTGCGCCTCGGTGTTGCCGCTGCAGTACCAGTCCAGGTCGTGGCCGCCGGCACCCCACCCGCGACGGTCGTACTCGCTGATCGTCACGACCAGGGTCTGGGTGCCGTCTGGCCGGTCGACGCGGTCGTACGTCCGGCGGATGGGCAGCTGCCAGCACACGTCGGGCTTGGTCTCGACCGGGTGCCGCCCGGTCCGGAGCGCCAGCGCATGCAGCGCGCAACCGGCGCCCCCGATGAACCCGGGGCGGTTCAGGAAGACGCACGCGCCGTCGACCACCCTGGTCTTGCGTGCGCCGCCGCCATCGGTCTCGGTCCAGCTCGGTCGACGCGCTCCGACGGCGTGCTGCTGCCACAAGTCCGGCGTGAGCTCGCCGACGAACGCCCGGACGCGTCGCTCGTCGGCCCGGTCGGAGAAGTGGGCGCCGAGCGTGCAGCACCCCGCGTCGGGCTCCTCGGCGTAGATGCCCCGGCACCCGGCGCCGAAGATGCAGGCCCAGGACGATGTCAGCCAGGTCAGGTCGCAGCGAAAGACCTGATCTACGTCGTCCGGGTCGGCGAAGTCCACCCACGCGCGGGGGAAGTCCAGCTCGACCTCGGGCATGCGCGGCAGCCTACGTTGCAACCGTTGACCGTCGGTCCGCGAGGATGTGG
>JACCYY010000146.1 GCA_013696235.1 Sporichthyaceae bacterium
TCGATGTCGTCGACGGGGAAGTTGAGGATCGTGAACGAGGCCGGCGTGTGGTCGTCACCCTTCGGGTAGACCAGCGTGTCCCGGTCACCGGCGATGTGCAGGGTGAGCATGCCGTTCTCCTCGGACACCTCCAGGCCGAGCGTCTCGCCGTAGAACTCGCGGGCCCGGGGGATGTCGTCGACCGAGAACCCGCTGAACGCCTTCGTGGTCTTGAACACCGTTCCTCCTCGTGATCGCTCGGGACTTGCACCAACTTCACCGGGTAGACCGGCGTACGCACCCGGACTCATCGGTGCGGGGTGCTGGACGCGATGAGTTTCGGACCCTCGACTGGTCATTCGTGGCAACGACCGGACCGGAGGGCGGCGTGTCTGAGCATGGCGGGGCGATCGTCGTGGTCGACGTCTCGACGTCGGCCAGGCCCGACCTGTCCACCGTCGACGTCCTGGCCCGGCTCCAGCTCACCGCCCGCCGCCACGGAAGCTCGATCCGGCTGCGGCACACCAGTCCCGCCCTACGTGGGCTGCTCGACCTCGCCGGGCTGACGGGGGTCCTGCTCGAGCACCAGCGGGAGGCCGAAGACCGGGAAGATGCTCGTGTCGAGGAAGTACGTGATCGAGGTGATCCGACCGGCTGACACCTCCAGCACCTGGAGCCCGAATGCCTCGAGCCGGTCACCCGAGGTGCTGGGCTTGAACGCGCCGAACGCTGGCAGCCCGCTGGCCGGGACCGGAACCAGGCGCGACCCCCGGCACCCGCTCCCCGGACCGAGGTGCCACCGACCGATGTCAACCGAGCCGTGCAGCCACAGCGGGAACGGCGGCATGGACGCGACGGCTTCCTCGTGCAGCAGGGAGACCAGTGACTTGATGTCGTACCGCTCGAACGCTTCGACGTAGCGGGCCAGGAGCGCCCGCTGGTCGTCGTCCATGGGATCCACCTGGGTCCCGGGTCGGTCGCTGGCGGCCATCGTGGCGCGAGCCCGCTGCAGCGCGCTGTTCACCGACGCGACCGTGGTCTCGAGGAGCTCGGCCACCTCGTCGGCCTTCCAGCGGAGCACCTCGCGCAAGATCAGTACGGCGCGCTGCCTGGCCGGCAGGTGCTGCAGCGCGGACACGAAGGCCAGCCGGATCGACTCGCGGGCGACGGCGACCTCGGCTGGATCGGAGCTCTCGGGGATGACCCGCCCGTCCGGGACCGGCTCGATCCAGCTGGCTCCGGGGAGCGGGACGCCCAAGGACTCCTGGACCGGCGGCGAGGCGGGTCCGAGGTCGATCGGCATCGCTCGGCGCTGACGTCCGGCCAGCATGTCGAGGCACACGTTCGTGGCGATGCGGTAGAGCCAGGTCCGCAACGACGACCGCCCGTCGAACCGGTCGATCGCCCGCCAGGCCCGCACCATCGCATCCTGGACTGCGTCCTCCGCGTCGAACGTCGATCCGAGCATCCGGTAGCAGTAGCCGGTCAGCTCGCGGCGGTGCGACTCCAGGCGGGCGTCGATCGGCTCACCGCCGTGCCCGGTGTCGCCCCCGGCAGTGCCCGAGCCGGTACGGCTCGCAGCGACGCTGGTCATCTCGAGGTCACGCTCCTTGCAGGGTCGTCCGCACCGGCTCTTTCGCACGAGCCTACGGCGGGTGCCGGACAGCGGATCGGGGCGGCGTCGGCCAGTTCACGAGCCGGTACGGAGCAGACACCCGGCCGTTCACCAACGCAAGAGATCGGCGCCCCAAGGTCGACCGCGTGGGTCAGGACGACGAGTTCGCCGACGTGCTCGCGGCGAACGCCGACTACGTGTCCGGCTTCCGGCTGGCCGGGCTCGAACCGCGGGCGGCGAGAGGTCTCGCGGTGCTCACCTGCATGGACTCACGGATCGAGCCCCTCGCCATGCTCGGTCTGGCCCCAGGGGACGCGAAGATCTTGCGGAACGCTGGTGCACGCGTGACCGACGACGTGCTCCGTACGGTCGTGCTGGCGCGCTACCTGCTCGGCGTTGACCGGCTCATGGTCGTCGCCCACACGGGTTGCCGCATGGCCGACCGCACCGAGCAGGAGGTGCACGAGGCGGTCGAGGCCGCCGGTGGACCGGACGCCCGGCACATCCCGTTCCTGGTGGCGAGCGACCAGCTCGAGGCCCTGCGGGCGGACGTCGAGCGCGCGCGGTCATGGCACTACCTCGACGGGACCGCTGTGCGCGGGTTCCGCTACGACGTCGACACCGGCCGCCTCTCGCGAGCGTGTTGACGACGCCTCGAACCCATGCCGCAACTCACCTCGAGCGGGCTCGCTCGCGACCGCTTCCTCGCGCGACTGGATGACCTGCCCACTGCCGAGCCAGCGGACCACCTCGTCACGCCGCAGGATGTCGAAGACGCGGTCCGCGCGTCGTCGTCGGTTCACCGCCGGACCACGGTGCGCTCGGTCTCGAAGATCATGTTCACCTCGCTTCCGCCTCAGGTCCGCTCAGGCGCGGGGGCGGCTCCACGCCGCCAGTGATCTGCACCCCTCCGCTGAGCGTGAGCGCGGCAGCCGAGAGGCTGCCGGCGAGCTCGACGACGTCGCGCTGCTCGACGTGCAGCCAGTGGCGTACCTGCTCGGCGGCGAGGCCGGCAAGGAGCAGAGCCGCGCAGAGGTCTGGTTCGGCGGCCCCGGCCTCGCGAAGGAGGTAGCCGCAGTGCTGGCGCCAGAACGCGTAAGCGCCCGTCCGCAGCCGAGCGCCGGGTGAGCTCGTCTCCGACATGAGGACCAGGTCGAGCTGGGTGACGACCAGATCGAGGTATGCCGTGACGAACGCCGCGAGCCGCGCAGGCGGTGGGGCGCCCGGGCCGAGTGGCGGCGCGCCTCGGATCAAGCGCTCCTGCAGCTCGCGCTCCCGTTCGTCGAGCAGCGCGACAGCGAGGCCACCCTTGTCGCCGAAGCGCCGGTACAGCGTTCCTTTGCCGACGCCGGCCTCGGCGGCGATCTCATCCATGGTCACGCCGGCCACCCCGCGCTCGGCGAACAGTCGCTCCGCGGCGGCCAGCACGCGCAGCCGGTTGCGGGCAGCGTCCGCGCGCTCCCGGACCACGCCGACATCGAGGACCGACAGCTGGGACAGGCCCTGCGGGCCGGGAGCCGTCTCCCGACCGTTCGCTCCCGTTGACGAACCGGACTGCGGTCCGCTAACGTCAGGATCCATGAATCGGACTGTAGTCCGATTGGTCGGCGTTCGGAAGCCGGCTGACTCGCCCCACGAAGGGAGCACGTCGTGACCCGGCTGCTGCATGTCTCGTCCTCACCGCGCGGCGCTGCCTCGGAGTCGCTGGCGATCGCCGGCGTGTTCCTCGACAGCTATCGGCAGACCCACCCGGACGCCGAGATCGACACGTTCGACCTGTGGGACGGCTCGCTGCCCGCGTTCGGGCCGGCCGCAGCCGGCGCGAAGATGGCGGTCTTCGCCGGAGCCACTCCGGCTGGTCCGCAAGCCTCCGCCTGGCAGGAGGCGCAAGGGACGTTCCGCCGGTTCGCCGCTGCCGACGAGTACCTGTTCAGCGTGCCGATGTGGAACGCGAGCGTTCCGTACATCCTCAAGCAGTTCATCGACGTCGTCTCCCAGCCGGGCATGGTGTTCGGCTTCGACGCCGAGCGCGGCTACACGGGCCTCTTGACCGGGCGGAAGGCCGCCGTCGTGTACACGGGCGCCGTGTGGGGCGCCGATCGCGGGCCGGCATTCGGGCGCGACTTTCAGCAGCCCTACTTCGACGACTGGCTGCGCTGGGCCGGCGTCACCGACATCACGACGATCCGGTTCCAGCCCAACCTGGTGACCGCCGACGCTGCCGCCGAGCGTGAGATCGTCCACACCCGCGCCCGAGACGCCGGCAAGGCCTTCTAGCTCCGATGACCGACCGGCGCCACCCACCTGAACGTGCTCAGCACCGGCCGCTTGCACCAGCAGGACTCCGTGCAGTCGCAGCGCACCGCACCCATGCCCTCCACGAACCGGCCGATGACGGCGAACAGCAGGTAGGCGAACGCGAGACCGAGCACCAACCGGCGCATGCACCGAGCATGGACGCCATCATCGGCTCGGTCAACGGCGCGGTAGGACGCGGCTCTGGTCGCGACCGCGACCGCTCGGCCAGGATGGACCCGTGGCCTCCTACTCCCTCAACAAGCGCGCGGTCGCCCGGGCCAAAAGGCTCATCGACGGGCACCAGTACGTGCTCGACAGCGTCTGGAGCGACGCCCAACCGAGCGCCGCGGACGAGAACGCGTACTTGGAGTCGAGATCGTGGGACGAGTACGCCGAGTGGCACCTCGGGCTCACCGAGGGCGCGACAGACGAGACCAAGGCGAGGTACGGCTTCGTCTACGGCGACTTCCGGCGGGTCCACCGGATGGGTCTGATCGCCTGCCAGTTCCGCGCCGCGGAGTGGCGGCACAAGGAGATCGAGCTGGCCGCCCACACGCTCCTGCAGCACCTCGACGACATCAGGGCCTGATCGCCGAGTGCGGCGAGCCGGACCTGTCTAACGCGTGCTTGCCTGAACCTGCCCGGCACCCACACTGCGTCGCGCGCGTACGGCCGCGAGCGATTCACCGAGCAGCCAGACCGCGACGGCCAAGAGCACGAGGTCCTTGGCCAGGAACTGGCCGGGCATCGGCGACAGCTGCGGGAACCCGTCCGCGGTGTACACACCAGGGGTCGTGAGGAGGAACGACAACGTCACGGCGAAGAGCACGACCGCGAACGCGCTGCCGAGCGCGGAAAGCAGCGGCTGGACCGGACGCAGCGCGATCGCGACACCGGCCAGGATCTCGGCGATCCCGAGCAGCAGGGCGAACGTCTCGACCGAGAAGATGTCCAGCAGCCACGACAGGAGCGGGCTCTCCATGGCCAGCGGCGCGATCGCCTCCGCCTCGTACGAGGCGAACTTCAGCGCGCCGACCCAGATCAGCACGATCACGAGCGAGTAGCGGACGAACTCCGCACCGAAGCGGGCCAGTCCGGTGTCGGCGTGGGCTCGGGGCCCATCTGCGGTCATGGGTGCACTCTCCTAGCGACGACCGGTCGTGCTGGTCGGGGACAACGTTAGGGGACCGACTCGGACAGCGCACGCACCGAAAGGCTTACGACTTCATTGCAGTCGCTCAGCGACGCCAAGGCGCTGGAGCATCTGCCGGCGCCAGCGTTCGGTCGCGGCGACGTTGCCGAGGGTGTAGAGGTGCAGGCCGACCACACCACGGCCCGGCCGACCGAGGTCGTCGGCGAGCGCGCTGATGAGCCGGTCGGGGCGGTAGGCGCCGGGTACGGCGAGCCGGAGCGCCGATCCGCGGTGCCGGCGCAGGAAGTGCGCCGACTGGCCTACGCCGATCCTGGTCGCGATCCGGAGCAGGCGGCGCCGGTCCACCACGCCGGCAAGTCCGACGTACACCGGCAGCCCGATCCCGTCCTTGCGGATGCGGAGCACCCAGGCCGACACCGCGCCCGGGTCGAAGCACATCTGGGTGACTGCGTACGAGGCGTGCTGCGCCTTGGCGCGCAGCGCCTGCCCGAGCGCGACGTCGTCGATCTTCGGGTGCCCCTCCGGGTAGCCGCCCACGCCGATGCGGGACAGGCCGTGATCGAGCTCTGCCATCGCGGCCAGCAGCGCGACCGAGTCCGAGTAGGTGCCGACCGGGTCGCCGTCACCGGCGATCACGAAGACCTCGGTCACGCCGGCGCTGCGAAGCCGGTCGAGCAGATCGACCAGGTGCATCTGGTCGACCACCTGGCGGGCGGCCAGGTGCGGGACCGCCGGGTAGCCGGCCCGGGCCAGCTCCTCGACGGTCTCGATCGTGGTCTCGATGGGTCGCCGCGGTGACGTGGTCACGGTCACGGTGATCTCCGGTGGCACGTGCTCGGACACCTCGTCCACCGCTCCGGGCACGGCCAGGATCTCGTACCGCGGCCGGCGGAGCGAAGCCACAAGGACGCGCGCTTGCACCAGGCTGTTCCGAGCCTGGGCACGGCTCAGCGGCGACAACGTCATCCACCCAGCCGGGTCGCGTACCGTCGCCCGGACCACGGCGCCTACAACCTCTGGCGGTAGGCGATGTTGTGGTCGGCGAGGCTCGGCTCGGTGCCGAAGTACGCGTGCCGCGACATGTCCTCGGAGTACCGGCTGGCCGGCGGGGTCCGCCCGAGCGCCTCGGCCATGCTCCGGATGTGGTGCGGGGCGGCCCCGCAGCAGAGCCCGAGGTAGCGCACGCC
>JACCYY010000116.1 GCA_013696235.1 Sporichthyaceae bacterium
ACGGTCTGCTCGAGCCCGGAGCGGACGTCGCGGTAGCGAGGTCGCCAGCCGGTCTCGGCCCGCAGCTTGCCCGAGTCGATCGCGTACCGGAGGTCGTGGCCGGGTCGGTCGGGCACGAGCTCGAACCAGTCCGCCGGCTTGCCCATGATCTCGAGCAGCAGCGCCACGATCTGGCGGTTGTCCTGCTCGCCGTCGGCGCCGATCAGGTAGGTCTCGCCGGCGCGCCCGTGCTCGACGATCGTGATCACCGCGTCGTTGTGGTCGTCGACGTGGATCCAATCGCGGACGTTCGCGCCGCGGCCGTACAGCTTGGGCTTGATGCCGGACAGGATGTTCGTGATCTGACGGGGGATGAACTTCTCGACGTGCTGGTACGGCCCGTAGTTGTTCGAGCAGTTCGACAGCGTCGCGGTGATGCCGAACGACCTGATCCAGGCCCGGACCAGCAGGTCGGCCGACGCCTTGGATGCGGAGTACGGGCTGGACGGGTTGAGCGGAGTGCGTTCCGTGAACCGGTTCGGGTCGTCGAGCTCGAGGTCGCCGTAGACCTCGTCGGTCGAGATGTGGTGCATGCGCCGGCCGTGCTTGCGGACCGCTTCCAGCAACCGGTACGTGCCGATGATGTTGGACTCCATGAACGGCCACGGGTCGTCGAGGGAGTTGTCGTTGTGCGATTCGGCGGCGAAGTGGATCACCAGGTCGGCGTCGCCGACCAGCCGGTCGACGAGGTCGGCGTCGGCGACGTTGCCCTCGACGAAACCCACCCGGTCGGCGACCGAGGCCAGGTTCGTGCGGTCGCCGGCGTAGGTGAGGGCGTCCAGGACGGTGATCTGCCAGTCCGGTCGGGTGGCGACCGCGCGGTGGACGAAGTTCGCGCCGATGAAGCCGGCGCCTCCGGTGACCAGGACCCTCATGCGGTGCGCTCCTCTTCGTCGGGATGGCTGGAGCGGCCGAGCGAGCGCAGACCCGGTGGCTCGTCGACTGCAGATCCTGGTCCGCTGTTGAACTCGACCTCGAGCGCGAAGCGGTGCGCGAGGTAGCGGTGGTCTGACAGCGCGAGCGCTCGCCCGTCGACGCCGATCGCGAGACGCCGGACCAGGAGCAGAGGCGTTCCCGGCTCGACGGCGAGCAGCGCCGCGTCCGGGTCCGTCGCAGCACCCGCTGTGATCGTCTGCCGGACGGCGGCGATGCGCCGCCCGTGCCGGACGAGCGTCTCCCAGATGCCCGGCGCGGTGGCATCAGACCGGCTGATCGCGCTCGCGATCCCACCCGGCACCCACTCCTGAACGACGTCGAGCGCGTCATCGTCGACCGTTCGTACGGACCGCGCGTGGAGCAGCTCGGTGCCGCGCTCGACGCTCAGACTGGCGGCCAGCGCCGACGGTGCCGAGCGGAACCCGAACTCGACGACGCGTCGTTCGACGGACTTGCCGGCTTCGGCGACGGCGGAGGTGGCGTGCCGGAACGTGCCGAGGGCGAGCCGCTGGTGGATCGCGGTGCCGGTGACGAACCAGCCGGCTCCGTGCCGCGCCTCGACCAGACCCTGGTCGCGAAGCTGTTCCAGCGCGCGGCGCACGGTGGGTCGAGATACGTCGTACCGGCGGCAGAGCTCGGCCTCGCTGTCGACGGACCCGTCCTCGCCGACCTCGCCGAGCGCGATGCGCTCGCGCAGGTCGTGCGCGATCCGAGCAAACCGTGAACTTGTCATAGAGTTGTAAACTACAAGTTCAACTACGGCAGGTCAAGCCGAAACGCGCTCGGGGCAAACAAGCCCATCCCGGTGACCGGCTCACTCACCTGCGAGGACGTCGGCCGCGTCGACGATCGTGTACGCATAGCCCTGCTCGGCCAGGAAGCGCTGCCGGTGCGCGGCGAACTCCGCGTCGACGGTGTCCCGCGCGACCACGGTGTAGAACCGCGCGCCGTGCCCGTCTGCCTTGGGGCGCAGCACGCGCCCGAGACGCTGGGCCTCTTCCTGCCGCGAGCCGAACGACCCGGACACCTGGATCGCCACCGACGCCTCGGGCAGGTCGATCGAGAAGTTCGCGACCTTGCTCACCACCAGGACGTCGACCTCACCCGCACGGAATGCTTCGTACAGGCGCTGCCGCTCGGAGACCCGGGTGTCGCCCTTGATCACCGGGACGTCGAGCCGCGCACCGAGCTCGTCGAGCTGGTCGATGTACTGGCCGATGACGAGTACGCCCGTGCCGCGGTGCCGGCGTACGAGCTCGTCGACGACCCGCATCTTCGCCGGCGTCGAGGCGGCCAGGCGGTATCTCACCTCGGGCTCGGCCAGCGCGTACGCGAGACGCTCGGACTCGGTGAGCGTGACGCGGACCTCCACGCAGTCGGCCGGAGCGATGTAGCCCTGCGCCTCGATCTCACGCCACGGGGCGTCGTAGCGCTTCGGGCCGATCAGCGAGAACACGTCCCCCTCGCGGCCGTCCTCACGGACCAGCGTCGCGGTGAGGCCGAGCCGGCGTCGAGCCTGGATGTCGGCGGTGAAACGAAAGATTGGCGCCGGCAGCAGGTGCACCTCGTCGTAGATGATCAAGCCCCAGTCCCGGGCGTCGAACAGCTCGAGGTGGGAGTAGACGCCCTTCCGGCGCGTGGTCATCACCTGGTAGGTAGCGATCGTGACCGGTCGGATCTCCTTGCGCTGGCCGGAGTACTCACCGATCTCGTCCTCGGCCAGCGAGGTGCGCTTGATCAGCTCGTCCTTCCATTGCCGCGCCGCCACCGTGTTCGTCACGAGGATGAGCGTCGTCGCACCCGCCCGCGCCATCGCGGCCGCGCCGACGATCGTCTTCCCCGCGCCGCACGGCAGCACCACCACGCCTGAGCCACCGTCGAAGAAGTTGTCCGCGGCCTCCTGCTGGTACGGCCTGAGCTCCCAGCCGTCCTGCACCAGGGCGATCGGGTGGGCCTCGCCGTTGACGTACCCGGCCATGTCCTCGGCCGGCCAGCCCAGCTTGAGCAGGATCTGCTTGAGGTGACCTCGCTCGGACGGATGCACGACGACGGTGTCCGGGTCGACCCGGGCCCCGACCATCGGCAGGACACGCCTGGTGCGCAGCACCTCCTCGAGCACCGGCCGGTCCGTCGTGACGAGGACGAGGCCGTGCGTGGGGTGCTTCTCGAGACGGAGCCGGCCGTAGCGCGCCATCGTCTCGGCGACGTCGACGAGAAGTGCGTGTGGCACGGCGTAGCGGGAGTACAGCAGCAGGGTGTCGACCACCTGCTCCGCGTCGTGCCCGGCCGCCCGGGCGTTCCAGAGCGCCAGCGGGGTCACCCGGTAGGTGTGGACGTGCTCCGGAGCGCGCTCGAGCTCCGCGAACGGCGCGATCGCCCGCCGGCACGCCGCGCTGTCGGGGTGGTCGACCTCGAGCAGGAGCGTCCGGTCGGACTGGACGATGAGCGGGCCGTCTGTCACAGATCTCCTCTGAATCATTCCGCGATGGGGGCGACGCCGGTGATGCGGTGCACGGCGAACGTCCGTACGGCGTCGCGGACGTGGTCGTACGCAGTGAGCCAACCACCCTGCACCCGCAACGGGTCGACCAACCGTTCGCTCGCGCCGCCGTTGTTGTCCACGTAGCCGATCCAGACCGTCTGCGCGTTCGCGGCTGTGTCGGTGAGCACCGCCACCGTCTCGACCGGCATGCGGGGCCGCAGCCGGGGCCGGTTCGGGTCACCTACGCCCGGGCGGTTCGCTCGCGCTCGCTCGCCGGCCCGGAGCGAGCGCACGAGCGCCTGCAGCGCAGCTTCGGCGAGCGGTGGGCCGGTCGGGCGACGCGTCGAGCGGTAGGCAGGCGCGCGCTGGTTCGCCGGCTCTCGGACGAGCAGCTCACCCTCGACACCCTCGGCGACAGCCGAGTGCCCGGCGTCGCGCATCGCATCGACGACTGACTGGGGCGATCGCTTCGAGCCGAGGATCGTGGGTGCCAGGCGGCGCAGCGAGAGCATCCCGAGCCGCGCATCGCCCAGGAGGACGTCCCCGGTCGCTGGGTCGTCCAGCCGGATCACGGACGCCACTGCGCTGACCCGGACCCTGCCGTGCCGGCGAGCGATCTCGTCGACGAGGTAGCGGAGCGGTTGTGGAACCGGCGTCCGGGACACCCGCTCGAGCAGGCGGTGCACCTCGTCGGCGCCGTGACCGGCATCGAACGCCCGCTGGATCGAGGCCTCGGTGAAGCGGAAGACGGTGGCGCCCCCGGTGGACTCGACCTGGGCGACGGATCCGATCGCCGCCGCGATGGGCGCGATCAACGGCCCGGGCGCGACGGCGGTCAGGTCGGCCTGGATGAGCACGTGGTCGACCGGCTCGGGCAGACCAGCCGCGAGCACACCCACCGGGTCGAGCCGGCTGCCGTGGACGAGCGCCGCGGCGAACCGGGTCAGCGCCCCCATCCCGGTCAGGCCCAGGACCGGCAGCTCGCGCACGGTCCAGGCGATCAGGTCGTCATGGAGGTGGCCGCCACGGCGCGGTGCCCGCCAGTCGACCACCCGGTGCAGCGAGTCACGGGTCGGCACGGCTCCCTCGGGCGCTGCCGCCAGGACTTCGAGGACGTCAGCCCGGATGACGGGGGCGGCGGCTCGGTCGGCCTCGGGCCCCAGGGGCGCGATCCGCTTGTCCCGGTCGTCACGCGTGCCGGTGAGTCCCGGCACGCGCGTGGTGGCGAGCCAGGCCCGGGCGAGGAACACCCAACGGTCGGCCACCGGCCGCGCCCGCCACCGGTCGTACTCGACCGACGGCAGCCAGACCGGGTAGGCGCTGTCGCTGGTCCCGATCAGCCCAGCACCGAACGCCGTCTCGACGACCAGCGCGGCGTCCTGCTGCTCGACCCCGAGCAGGATCGCCACCTGGGCGAGCGCACGGACCGAGAGACCGCCCGTGCGCAGGGCCTGCGGCCCGGCGGTCGCCCAGCTCGCCAGCATGCGGTCGACCTGGTCGACGAACGTGGCGGCGGCTCCCGCGCCGATCCGGTCGACGAGACCAGCGAGCTGGACGGATCGGTCGAGCTCTGGCGGCTCGAACGCGGAGTCGCGGTGGATCGCGCCGCCGCGAAGGCGCAGCCCGACCTCGAACGGCACGACGCCGACTCCGCCGCCGACCGGAACCAGCAGGCCACGGCGGAGCAACCGCGCGACCGGTTGGTCGGGTGGCGAGCCGTACGCACGGCCGGGTCCCGGGTCTCGCACCGGCAGGACGGGAGCGGCCCAGGTGGTGCTCTCGAGCAGCTCGCGGGCCTCGTCGTCGAGCCGGTTGATCACGTCGCTCAGCCCGGTCGGCTCCGAGAGGACGGCGATCGCTGCGGCAGCGTCAGTGGCGGCGTCACCGGCTGGCACACCGCCGAGCAGCTCGACGATCTCGGCCAGCACCGATGCGGGGAGCGGGGTGAGCAGCGCGGCCGCCGGCGGTCCGAGCCCAGCGGGGTACTGCCCGGCCACGTCGCGCATCGTCTGCACGCAGGTGATCGCGTCGTCGTCGCCCCACGCGAGCGCAGCCAACCGGAGCCGGTCGAGCGCGTCCGCGAGGGCGACCTCGGGCGGGCGACCGAGCAGCGCGGAGAGCTCGGCGACGGATGCCGCGCGCCGAAGGACGAGGAGGCCGTCCAGGGTCTGGAGGGCGGCCCGGTCCAACCCGTCGAGCGCCCGCAGCACGGACCCCCGCGTGGCGGCGCGACTGGCGAGGTCGACGAGGTTGGCCGGCATCGGTGCCGCCAGGTCCGGGCGGGTACGAAAGAGCGCGCCGAGCGAGGCGTCGTCGCGCCCGCGCAGCTCGTCCACCAGCGACGTGACCACCGACCAACGTTACGCCGCCGCGCCGGCGGGGCGTGCCGCGCGCGACTTGGGGTCACCGGGTTGCGCTTCCAGCGTTCGCAAGGTACCTTGTACAACATGGTACCGGAGCCGAGAACTGCACTCCCACAGCTGCGGCGGGGGGTGCTCGAGTTCTGCGTGCTCGCCCTGCTCGGCGACGAGGAGCGCTACGCGTACGACATCGTCGAGGAGCTCGGTGCCATGGACGGCCTCGTCACGAGCGAGGGCACCATCTACCCGCTGCTGTCCCGGCTCCGCCGGGACGAGCTCGTGGCGACCAGGTGGCGTGAGTCGGAGCAGGGACCGCCGCGGCGGTACTACCGGCTGACCGCGACCGGGACCCGTTCCCTCGCCACGTTCGCCGAGGACTGGGCGCGCTTCCGCGACTCGGTCGACCAGCTCGTCAACCCGAGAGGAACCCCATGATGACGACGGCCGACCCACGCGTCGTTGCCTACCTCCAGCGTCTCGAGGAGGCCGCGTCCGGTCTTCGCGCCGAGCGCCGAGCCGAGCTGGTGGCCGAGATCCGCGACCACATCTCCAGCCGCCTGGCCGACCTCGGACCACCGGCGGCGGGCGAGGACCCGGTCGAGCGCACGCTCGCCCGGCTGGGTGAGCCCGAGGAGATCGTCGCCGCCGCCGCGGACGATGCGGGGACCGAGGTCGCGCCGGAGCGAGGGTTCCACCCGTCTCCTCGAACCGGACCGGGTGGGATGGAGGCTGCGGCGCTGGTCCTGCTGCTGCTCGGCGGCTTCGTGGCCGGTATCGGCTGGATCGCCGGGGTGGTGCTGCTCTGGATGTCGGCCCGCTTCACCGTGGCGGAGAAGCTGCTCGCGACGCTCGTCTGGCCGTTCGGGCTGGCCGCCCCGGTGTTCTTCGGCGGGCTTATCGCGGTGAGCGGGGGTCCGGGGTGCCCGACGACCGTGCCGTCCGCCGGTCAGTCGGTTGGGCAGTGCTCGGCGGCCGCGGCGAACCCGCTCGGGATCGCTCTCCTCGTGGCGAGCATCCTCGCGCCGATCGTGGTGGCTGCGGTCTTGTGGGTCCGTGCCTCGCGACGGGCCGCCAAGGGCTGACGAGGCCGGAACGGCCCGCGCTCGGGGTGCGCGGGCCGCTCCGGTGCAGGTGGGGGCGATGCCAGTACGAGGTGCTCGCGACAGTCCTGGGTCGACCAGCCTGCGTCGACTAGACCACCACCCGTGGGATGACGCAACAGCGCTGGCCGGACGTTCGGCCACAGCGACGCGCGGACCCCTGTCCCATCGGGCAAATCCGACGTACGCTGATCGACCCGCGAACCGTTGGTGGAAGGGCCCGAGTCCGGTGATCCGCGTACGCGCACGCCATGGTGCGCTGCTGGCCATCCCGGTCGGTGTGGCCGGGTTCGCACTCGCGGGGACCGTGCTTGCAGCCAGCGTCGCGCCGACCGCATGGAACCCGGTCGTCGACCCGGCAGCCCGCGCCTCGGTCACCGACGTGGGCGATCGCTCCGACGCCGAGTCGCCGGTGTCGAGCGCCGTCTACGTGTACGTCTTCCCGAAGCAGCCGACGTTCGCGGTCGAGCGCATCCCTGTCCCGCTGCCGGTGCCGACGACCGTGCCGCTCCCGCCGCCGCGCATCGACGGAGAGCTCGGTATCCCCCAGATCGTGCTGGCGGCGTACCGGACCGCGGCCGAGACGCTCGCCGAGGTGGATTCATCCTGCCGACTGCGCTGGGAAGTACTCGCTGGAGTCGGCCGGGTCGAGTCCGGCCATGCTCGCGACGGGCTCGTCTACGCCGACGGCACGACGTTCGAGCCGATCCTCGGTCCCCGTCTCGACGGTGGCCCGTACGCCGCCATCCCCGACACCGACGACGGCGTCCTCGACGGCGACACCGTGTGGGACCGCGCGGTGGGTCCGATGCAGTTCATCCCCGGCACGTGGGCTGCAGTCGGGGCTGACGGGAACGACGACGGCAACGCCGATCCGC
>JACCYY010000227.1 GCA_013696235.1 Sporichthyaceae bacterium
GGGTGATCTCCGGCTGGGACAAGACGCTCGTCGGCCAGGCGATCGGCAGCCGGGTGCTGCTCGTGATCCCGCCGGCCGAGGGCTACGGCGAGGGCGGCAACCCGCCGACGATCGCCGGCGACGACACGCTCGTGTTCGTCGTCGACATCCTCGGTGCGTACGGCGACGGCGCCCCCGCGCCAGGCGAGCCGTCCGCGACACCCACCAGCTAGCCCAGCACTCAGGCGCCGGCACTCAGGCCAGCAATGCAGCCGCGTGCCGACCGGCGGCGGCGGCGGCGATGAAGTACGCGGAATCCTCGTCGAGCCCGCGGCCCATGGTCGAGAGCTGGGCCGGACTGTGCCGGAGCGCCTGGGCGAGACCGTCCACCGAGACCCCGACCAGACGGTGGCGGTTGCCCAGCGGCGCTGCCTGAGCACGGACCTCGGCACCGAGCTCGTCGGGCAGATGAGGCACCGCCACGTCAGCCTGGACCAGCGCGACCCGGCCGTACGCGGTAAGGCTGTGGTGGGAGATCCCGCGGTGACGGGCACGCGGGTCGGCGCCGGAGACGCGCAGACTCGCCACGGGCCGCCCGCCGAGCACCCCGACGGCGTTGACCGCCTCACCGGACGCGACACCGGAGAACCCCCAGCGGGTCCCGCTGCCGAGGTTCCCTGGACCTTGCGTCACCACCACGACCTCGGCGTCGAGCACGAGTCGCGCAGCGAGGAGGCCGGAGTGCAAGGTCACCGCTTCGAGGTCACCGCCGTACGCCTGCCCGACGGTCACCGTGCCGGCGAGCCAGCCGGCGTCACGCAGATCGGCGACAGAGCGGGAGAACGCGAGCGGCAGCGCGCCCCCGTCGGTCATGACGTAGGCCACGCGGGTCTGCCGGCGGTCGAGCCGAAGCCCGGCGAGGACGGCGGGCAGTGCGGAGTGCAGGTCGGCCACGACGACCGGCATCCCGTCGAGGTCGTCGGCGTCGCGGAGAACGGCGTGGTCGGGGGAGTCCTGCTCGTCGACGCCGAGCACCGTCACCTGCATCGGGGTGTACCGCGCTTTGACGAGGTGCCCCGGTGCTTCGTCGTCGGGCGGGAGGCGGCCGGGCACCGCGACCACCATCGCGTAGCCACCTGTACCGAGGCCGAGCCGCAGCGCGCCGGTGCTCAGCAGCACCGCGTCGCCGACCTCAGGCTTGCCGACCTGGTCGACGTACGCGAGCGCGTTGACCGCCGTGCTGTCGATGTCCACGACGAGCTCGAGGGCAGTCGACCAGGTCGCGCCGAGCGAACGCACAACCCCATGACGCCAGCGGATCACCGCGGCAGGGTATCGGCAGGTGGTGGGCTAACGTCCTGGCCGAGGACTGCGCACGGCGAGGAGGGACGCGGAGGTGACGGTGGCGGCCAGGCGGACCGAACGGCTGCTCAACCTCGTGATCTGCCTGCTGTCCACCCGGCGGTACCTCAGCAAGGAGGAGATCCGCCGCAGCGTCGAGGGCTACAGCGAGGGCCAGGAGGCGTTCGAGCGGGCGTTCGAGCGCGACAAGGAGGAACTGCGCGAGCTCGGCATCCCGCTCGAGATCGGCAGCAACGACCCGCTTTTCGACGACGAGACCGGCTACCGGATCCGGCGTGATGCCTACGAGCTGCCACCGATCTCGTTGTCGCCGGACGAGATGGCCGTCATGGGCCTGGCCGCCCGGTTCTGGCAGCAGGCCAGCCTGGCCGAGGCGTCCAGCCGGGCCCTGCTCAAGCTCAAGGCGCAGCATCCGGGCGACCCGGCGGGCGCGGACCTGCTCGGCATCGAGCCACGCCTGGTCCGCGACGAGCCTGGCTTCGAGGGCCTCTGGAAGGCGGTCCGGGAGCGCCGCGCGGTCGAGTTCGACTACCGGACCCGCGACGGCAGCCAGTCGCGACGGCACCTCGAGCCGTGGGGGATGGTGGCCTGGCACGGCCGCTGGTACGCGGTCGGGCACGACCGCGACCGGGACGACGTACGGGTGTTCCGCGTCGGTCGGATCACCGGCCAGATCGACCCGACCGGGCCGGCTGGTGCGGTCGACGTCCCGGCAGACGTGGACCTGCGAGGGATGGTCCACTCGCTCGAGGCCTCGAACCCACCGAGCACGGCCCAGATCAGGGTGGCCGACGGCACCGGGGGCGGCCTGCGCCGCCAGGCACTGGGCGAGCCGGGCCCCGACCCGGCCCACGAGGGCTGGGTCCTGCTCGAGGTGCCGTTCCGCGACCTTGCCGCGCTCGTCGACGACGTCGTCGGATACGGCCCGAACGCCGTTGTGGTCGGTCCGCCCGAGGCCCGGAGAGCAGCCCGGGACCGGCTCCTCGGGGCGATCGCCGCGAGCGGGGCGAGCGCATGACCGGTGGGGCGCGCGGCGTCGGCGGTGCGCAGGCGCAGCTGCAGCGACTCCTGTCCCTCGTCCCGTACGTGCTCGCGCGCCCCGGCGTGGCGGTGCGCGACGTGGCCAGGGAGTTCGGGGTCAGCGAGGCGCAGGTGCTGCGCGACCTCAACGTGCTGTGGTTCTGCGGGTTGCCCGGGCTCCTGCCCGGCGACCTGATCGAGGTCGACATGGACGCAGCCGTGGGCGGCCGGGTTCACGTGAGCAACGCCGAGGCGATCGCGCGGCCGCTCCGGCTCCAGGTCGACGAGGCCCTGGCCCTGCTGGTGGCACTGCGGGCGCTCGCGGAGGTGCCCGGGCTCGAGGACCGCGACGCGCTCGGCCGGGCGGTCGCGAAGCTCGAGCGAGCCGCCGGCGAGGCGGCGACCGGCGATCTCCCGGTCGCGGTCGAGGTGCCGCCGCGCGAGCAGGCCGGGACCACGGCGGCTGTCCGCACGGCACTCGCCACCGGACGCCGGCTCCACATCGCGTACTACGTGCCCCACCGCGACGAGACCACCGAGCGCGACGTCGAGCCGATGCGGCTGCTGCTCGACGGACAGGGTGGCTACCTCGAGGGCTGGTGCCGGCGAGCCGAGGGCGTGCGCCTGTTCCGGCTCGACCGGATCACCTCGGTCGAGGTGCTCGACCTTCCGGCCGACGTCCCCGCGGAGGCCCGCTCGCGCGACATGGCTGACACGCTGTTCAGCCCGTCACCCGACGACATGCTGGTGACCCTCGAGCTGGCCCCGACCGCCCGCTGGGTGACCGAGACGTACCCGCTCGAGACCGTCGAGGAGCTGCCCGACGGGCGGCTTCTCGTTCGGTTGCGCACCGCGGACAGCCGATGGCTCGTGCGGCTGGCCCTTCGGCTCGGCGCCGAGGCCCGCGTCCTCGACCCGCCCGAGGTCGCCGAGCAGGTCGAGCTCGTCGCGCGGGCGGCACTCGCGGCGTACGGCGACGTCGCTGACGCGCCCGCGGCTGGTTAGGGTCAGTCCGTGGGCTTCTGGTGGTGGGTTCTGGTGTTCGGCGGCATCGCGGTTGTCGCGCTCGGGCTGTTCGCGGTCCTCGGTCTGCGGGTGTGGCGGCGGGCCAAGGTGCTCCTGGCCGAGCTCGCCCGGATGAGCTCGGCCGTCACCACGCTCGAGACCGCGTTCGGGCCGGCCGCTCCCGACGCCGAGCCCGAGTGGGAGCCCGAGCCGGTCGCGATCGGGCGGCACCGCGCCGGGTGACGGCTCGGGCGGCTCGCCTGCCGTACGATCGAAGGGTCTGTCGACGTCGGCCGAGTGGCCGTAGGGGTACTGGCTCAGCCGGTGAGCCGGCGGCCCCGAGGAGAAGGAGCACCGATGAACTTTCCCAGCGGGTGGGAGCTTGTGCTCGTTGTCCTGGTGATCGTCTTGCTGTTCGGGGCGCGCAAGCTCCCGGAGGCCGCGCGAGGTCTCGGTCGGTCGCTGCGCATCTTCAAGGCCGAGGTCAAGGACCCGAACGACGAGGAGGGTCGCGACGGTCTGGTCGAGCCCGCACCGTCGACAGCCGTGCACCAGCCGGCGATCACGGCGACCCCGGTCGGTCCCGGCACGCCGGCCGTCCCCGTCCAGCCGGTCGTCCCCGTCCAGCCGACTCCGCCGGTTCAGCAGTTCCCGCCGGTCCAGCAGCCGTTCGTGCCGTCGAGCGACGTTCCCGGTCAGCAGCCCGAGCAGCAACCGGTCCAGTACGGCGAGCAGTCGTCCACCGACCGGTGATCGATCCCTCCTGACGCTGTCCCGCCGATGAGCACCGAGACCCGCCGGTTCGGCGGGCGCTGGCGACGCACGCGCACGGCCAAAGAGGCCGAGCAGGTGATGACGCTGACGGCCCACCTGGCCGAGCTGCGGAACCGGCTGCTGATCAGCATCGCCGCGATCGCGCTGGGCGCCGTGGTCGGGCTGATCTACTACGAGGAACTCGTCGACCTCCTCCAGAAGCCGTACAACGACGCCGCCGCCGAGCTCGAGCTCGACGCACTCGTCACGATCTCCGGGATCACCGCACCGCTCACGTTCCAGCTCCTGATCGGCCTGGTCGTCGGCGTGATCATCGCGAGCCCGGTGTGGTTGTTGCAGATCTGGTCCTTCGTGACGCCCGGGCTGCACCGCTCGGAGCGACGCTGGGCGGTCGTGTTCTCGATCACCGCCGGGCCGCTGTTCATCGCCGGTGCCGCGCTCGCGTACTTCGTCCTGCCGGTCGGTATGCAGGTGCTGCTCAACTTCACGCCGGAGGGCGTGACGAACATCAACGACCTCGGCTCGTACCTGCAGTTCATCCTGCGCCTGCTCCTGGTGTTCGGCGTCGCCTTCGAGCTCCCGGTCTTCCTCGTGCTGCTCAACTTCGCCGGCGTCGTGTCCGGCGAGAAGCTCGGTCGCTGGCGCCGCGGCGCGATCTTCGCGATCTTCGTGTTCGCGGCGGTGGCCACCCCCACCGGCGACCCGATCACCATGCTCCTGCTGGCCGTGCCGATGTGGTTGTTGTTCGAGGTCGCGGTGGTCATCTGCAAGTTCCGGGACAAGCGGCGCGGCAACGAGCCCGAGTACGACCAGTGGGCCGACGACGAGCAGTCGCCGATCTGATCCGTGCTCCAGCTGGACTGAACGGCTCGTAAGGTCGACGGGTGGACGGTGACGGGCAGCCCAGCTCGCAAGGCCCCGGCCCCGCACAGCGGTATGCCGCTTCTCGTCAGCGAGCGGTCGCCGAGAGGTCTGCACTCGGTCGCTTCCAGCGCCGGTACGACTTCACCCTCGACCCGTTCCAGGTCGAAGCCTGCCAGGCCGTCGAGGCGGGGGAGGGCGTGCTCGTCGCGGCGCCGACCGGCGCCGGCAAGACGGTGGTCGGTGAGTTCGCGGCGCAGCTCGCGGTGGACAGCGGCCGCAAGTGCTTCTACACCACGCCGATCAAGGCGCTGTCGAACCAGAAGTACGCCGACCTCGTGGCCCGGCACGGGGCCGCTGACGTCGGTCTGCTGACCGGTGACAACACGATCAACGGGGACGCGCCGGTGGTCGTGATGACCACCGAGGTGCTCCGCAACATGCTCTACACCGGCTCGTCGACGCTGCACGGGCTCGGGTTCGTCGTCATGGACGAGGTGCACTACCTCGCTGACCGCTTCCGCGGTGCCGTCTGGGAAGAGGTGATCATCCACCTCACCGAGTCCGTGCAGCTGGTCTCGCTCTCGGCGACGGTTTCGAACGCGGAGGAGTTCGGGGCCTGGCTGGCGACGGTTCGCGGGACGACGCGGATCGTGGTCGAGGAGCGCCGGCCGGTCCCGCTCTGGCAGCACGTGATGGTGGGATCGCGGCTCCTCGACCTGTTCACCACCGGTCCCGAGACCGGCGAGCACGCCGAGGACGTCGAGCTTCGGAACCAGCGACCACGGGTCAACCCGCGGCTGGTCGAGATCACCAGGGAGGCGCACCGGTCTCGCGATGACGCGTCACGACGCCGCCGGGATGGGCGCTACCCCGGCCGGCAGCGCGCCGGGATCTTCACCCCGCGACGGGTCGAGGTGATCGAGCGGCTCGACGCCGAGGGTCTGCTCCCGGCGATCACGTTCGTGTTCAGCCGGGCGGGGTGCGATGCCGCCGTCGAGCAGTGCCAGCGCTCGAGACTTCGGTTGACGACGCCCGCCGAGCGGACCGAGATCCGGGCGTTCGTGACCGAGCGGTGCGCGCCCATCCCGGACGAGGACCTCGCCGTCCTCGGCTACGGGCAGTGGCTCGACGCGCTCGAGCGCGGGCTGGCGGCCCACCACGCGGGCCTGCTCCCGACCTTCAAAGAGGTGGTCGAGGAGCTCTTCGTACGCGGACTTGTCCGGGCCGTGTTCGCAACCGAGACGCTGGCGCTCGGAATCAACATGCCGGCCCGCTCGGTCGTGCTCGAACGGTTGGTGAAGTGGAACGGCGAGGCTCACGCCGACGTGACGCCGGGCGAGTACACCCAGCTCACCGGCCGGGCCGGGCGCCGGGGCATCGACGTCGAGGGCCATGCGGTCGTCCTCTGGCAGCCCGACCTCGACGTCGCAGCGGTCGCCGGGCTGGCCAGCACCCGGACCTATCCGCTGCGGTCGAGCTTCCGGCCCTCCTACAACATGGCGGTGAACCTCATCCGGCAGTTCGGCGTGGAGCGGTCGCGCGAGCTGCTCGAGCAGTCCTTCGCGCAGTTCCAGACCGACCAGGCGGTGGTCGGGATCGTGCGCCAGATCCGACGGAACGACGAGGCACTCGCCGGCTACGCAGAGGCGATGGGCTGCCATCTCGGCGACTTCACGGCGTACGTCGCGCTCGGCCGGCAGCTCAGCGAGCTGGAGCGGGCTGCGGCGAGATCGAGCGGCACCGCTCGACGGTCGGCGGCGATCGCCTCGCTCGACGCGCTCCGGCCTGGCGACGTGATCGACGTTCCGGCCGGGCGACGAGCCGGCATCGCGGTCGTGCTCGACCCGGGGATGAGCGGCGGCGACGGGCCGCGGCCGCTGGTGCTCACCGTCGGTCGGCAGGTCCGCCGGCTGTCCTTGGTCGACTTCCCGACTCCGGTCGCCAAGCTCGGCACGATCCGGGTCCCGAAAGGGTTCGACGCCCGCTCGCCGCAGTCCCGACGCGATCTCGCCTCCGCGCTTCGCGCCAAGGACTTCGGCGGTCCGGTCCGCGTCCAGCGCAACGGTGATGCCGGCCGGCCGGCCACCGGGGGCGGCGACGCGACGCTCGTCCGGCTCCGCCAGGCGATCCGCGCGCACCCGTGCCATGGCTGCACCGACCGCGACGACCACGCGCGCTGGGCCGAGCGGCATGCCCGCCTCGAGCGGGACACCAGGACGCTCCGGCAGCGCTCCTCCGGCCAGACGAAGACGATCGCGCGCCAGTTCGACCGTCTGCGTGCAGTGCTGCGCACCCTCGGCTACCTCGCTGATGCCGACATGGTCACCCCGGCCGGTGTGGTGCTCGGGCAGATCTACAGCGAGCTCGACCTGGTCGTCGCGGAGTCGCTACGCCGTGGGGTGTGGGCGGGCCTGGACGAGGCCGAGCTCGCGGCTTGCGTCTCGGCGGTCGCGTACGAGTCGCGCCACTCCGACGAGATCGGCTCGCCCCGGCTGCCTCCCGGTCCGGTTCCAGACGTGCTCGCCTCGATGGAACGGATCTGGACCGAGCTCGATGCGCTGCAGCGCGACCATGGCTTGGACGACCTGCGACCACCGGACCCGGGCTTCGCCTGGGAGGCGTACCTCTGGGCGTCGGGCCGGCCGCTGGCGCAGGTGCTCAGCGCTGGCGACCGGACACCAGGTGACTTCGTGCGGTGGGCCCGCCAGCTGGTCGACCTGCTCGGGCAGGTCGCGACGGCGACCACGGACCGCGACATCGGCGCTGTCGCCCGTCGGGCCGCCGACGCGGTGCGGCGCGGCGTGGTGGCGTACTCCTCCGTCGGCTGACCGCGGTCAGCTGGCGGCCTCCGGGTCGTCGCGCCGGGGGGTGACCGCCGCGCCGTACAGGGCGACCTCGGCCCGGCGCAGCGAAGAGCCGAGGTCCCAGCGCTCGTCGAGGTCGGCGAGGGCCTGCCGGTCCTGCGGTGCCGACGGCGTCCGGTCGGCGAAGGAGCGGGGGAGCGGCACGTCCGCCCGGACCGCCACCACGGCGGGCGCGACGTCGAGGTAGTCGCCGGACTCGATGAGCTTGCGCCGCTGCGTCTTGGTGAGCGACGTCCGCTGGTCGGTAGCCGCGGCGCGGACGCCGGCGAGATCGCCGTACGCGTTGAGCAGTGACGCCGCCGTCTTGTCGCCCACCCCCGGGACGCCGGGCAACCCGTCGCTCGGGTCACCCCGAAGAGTCGCGAAGTCGGCGTACTGGTGACCGTGGATGCCGTACTTCTCGACGATCGACGCGTCGTCCATCACCTGGATGTTGCCGACCCCGCGAGCGGTGTAGAACACGCGCACCGAGCGCTCGTCGTCGACGAGCTGGAACAGGTCGCGGTCACCGGTCACGATGTCGACGTCACGGTCTCGAGTGGCCAGCGTGCCGATGACGTCATCGGCCTCGAACCCGGCTACGCCAAGGCTCGTCACCCCGAGCGCGGTGAGCGCGGCCACGATGATCGGGACCTGCACCTCGAGGTCGGCCGGTGCGTCCTCGCCGCCGTGGACGGCGACCCGGTGGGCCTTGTACGACGGCACCGCGTCCACCCGGAAAGCCGGGCGCCAGTCGGCGTCGAGGCAGGCCACGAGGCGGGCCGGCTCGTGCTTGCCGACGAGGTAGCCGAGGAAGTCGAGCATCCCGCGTACGGCGTTGACCGGCGTCCCGTCCGGCGCGCGGATCGTGTCCGGGATGCCGAAGTACGCCCGGAAGTAGAGCGAGGCCGTGTCGAGGAGCATCAACCTGCCTGGTGCGGTGTCGCTCACCGGCGGATCATGACAGCCGTTCGTGCATCGCGCATC
>JACCYY010000113.1 GCA_013696235.1 Sporichthyaceae bacterium
CGGGCAGGGCTACGCGGTCACGTTCAAGATCGAGTCGCACAACCACCCGAGCTACGTCGAGCCGTACCAGGGCGCCGCGACCGGGGTCGGCGGCATCGTGCGCGACATCCTGGCGATGGGTGCGCGACCGGTCGCGGTGATGGACTCGCTCCGGTTCGGCGCTGCCGACGCGGCCGACACCGCTCGGGTGCTGCCGGGCGCGGTCGCCGGTATCGGTGGCTACGGCAACTGCCTCGGGCTTCCGAACATCGGCGGCGAGGTGGTCTTCGACCCCTCATACGCGGGCAACCCGCTCGTCAACGCGCTCTGCGTCGGGGTCCTGCGCCATGAGCAGCTGCACCTGGCCAAAGCGTCCGGTGTCGGCAACGCGGTGATCTTGTACGGCGCGCGGACCGGCGGTGACGGCATCGGCGGAGTCTCCGTCCTCGCGTCGGAGAGCTTCGGCGCGGGTGGGGCGAGCAAGCGCCCGAGCGTGCAGGTCGGTGACCCGTTCCTCGAGAAGCTCTTGATCGAGTGCACGCTCGAGCTGTTCGGCTCGGGCACCGTCCTCGGCATCCAGGATCTCGGCGGTGCCGGCCTGTCCTGCGCGACGTCCGAGCTGGCGTCGGCCGGCGAGGGCGGCATGCAGGTCTGGCTCGACCGCGTGCCGCTGCGCGACCCGACGCTCGCTCCGGAGGAGATCCTCATGAGCGAGTCGCAGGAGCGGATGATGGCCGTGGTCGCGCCCGATGACGTCGAGCGGGCGCTGGAGATCTGCCGGCGCTGGGACGTCGAAGCGACTGTGGTCGGCGAGGTCACCGGCACCGGCCGGCTGGTGGTCGAGTGGGACGGCGAGACCGTCGTCGACGTACCGCCCCGGACCGTCGCCCACGACGGACCGGTCTACGAGCGGCCGTGGGCACGACCTGCGGAGCAGGACTTGCTGGTCGCGGATGCGCCGACGTCGCAGCGCCTCGTCCGCCCGACCACCGGGCCCGACCTGCGGACGACGCTGGTGCGACTCACCGCCTCCCCGAACCTCTGCTCCCGAGCCTGGGTCACGGACCAGTACGACCGGTACGTCCGCGGCAACACCGTGCTCGCTCAGCCCGAGGATGCCGGCGTCGTCCGCGTCGACGAGGAGACCGGGCTCGGCGTGGCCCTGGCCACCGACGGCAACGGCCGGTTCACGAGGCTCGACCCGTACGCCGGGGCCCAGCTCGCGCTCGCGGAGGCGTACCGCAACGTCGCGTGCGTCGGTGCTCGGCCGCTGGCCGTGACCGACTGCCTGAATTTCGGCTCACCGGAGGACCCGGGCGTGATGTGGCAGTTCGCCGAGGTCTGCCACGGGCTGGCCGACGGGTGCCGCGAGCTCGGGCTGCCGGTGACCGGCGGCAATGTGAGCTTCTACAACCAGACCGGCGATGCCGCGGTCCTGCCGACGCCGGTGGTCGGCGTGCTCGGGCTGTTGGACGACGTGACCCGGCGGACGCGGATGGGCTTCGTCACGGAGGGCGCGGCGATCTACCAGCTCGGCGCGACCCGCGACGAGCTCGGCGGGTCGGAGTGGGCGCACGAGGTGCACGCACACCTCGGTGGTCGGCCGCCGATGGTCGACCTGCCGGCCGAGCGCGCGCTCGCCACGGTGCTCGTCCAGGGGTCGGCCGAGGGGCTGCTCGAGTCCGCGCACGACCTCGCCGACGGCGGGCTCGGTCAGGCGCTGGTCGAGTCCTGCCTTCGGCGCGGCGCCGGTGCCCGGGTCTGGCTCGACGGGCTGTCCGAGCGGGACGGCGTCGACGCCTTCGTCGCGGTCTTCAGCGAGTCGTCGGCGCGCGCCGTGGTTGCCGTCGACGGCGCAGGCGAGACCCGCCTGGTCGCGTTGTGCGGCGAGCACGGTGTCCCAGTCGTACGGATCGGCGTGGTGGGTGCCGTGGGCGACGGTGCCGAGCTCGACGTCGCGGGCCAGTTCACCGTGCCGCTGGCCGAGCTGCGCGCCGTCCACGAGGGCGCCCTGCCCGCACTCTTCGGACCCTGATCCACTCGCTGCCCACAGCCGGCGGTTGCGTCGTCTAGCGTCGAACGGGTGCCGCCGAAGCCACGCCCCGCCGACGCAGGTGAGGTGGGGGCCGCCCTCGACCGGGTGCGCGCGGCGCAGGCGGCCGGCGGCCTGGCCGCGGGCTCGGACCTGCGGCTGCTGGTGAAGCACTTCCTGGCCGTGCTGGCGGAGCGGGCGCCGGGTCGATCGGTCGAGGTGCGCGTGCCGCCGTTCGCCGCGGTCCAGGTGATCCCAGGGTCGCGGCACACGCGCGGGACGCCCAAGGCGGTCGTCGAGACCGACGCGCTGACCTGGATCGGGCTGGCGACGGGCGAGCGTTCGTGGGCCGATGCCGTACGGGCCGGTGCTGTCAGCCCGAGCGGTGAGCGCTCCGACCTCTCGCCCTACCTGCCCCTGGGATGATCGGCTCGTGACCGATCTGCGCGCCGCGCTCGCCGCCGCCATGCCGTCCGTCCGGGCTGACCTCGAGTCCCTCGTCCGGATCCCGTCCGTGAGCGCCGATCCGGGTCGGGCGGACGACGTGCGCCGCTGCGCCGAGGCCGTGGCGGCGCTGTTCCGCGGGACCGGGATCGACGACGTGCAGATCGTGGCGATGCCGGGCGGGCAACCGACCGTGATCGCCCGCCGACCAGCGCCACCCGGCCAGCCGACGATCTTGCTCTACGCGCACCACGACGTGCAGCCCACCGGCGACCCCGCCGACTGGGACTCGCCGCCGTTCGAGCCGACCGAACGCGGGGATCGGCTCTACGGTCGCGGCGCCGCGGACGACAAGGCCGGGATCGCGGTCCACCTCGCCGCTCTCCGCGCGTACGGCGGCGCACCGCCGATCGGAGTCACCGTCCTGATCGAGGG
>JACCYY010000260.1 GCA_013696235.1 Sporichthyaceae bacterium
GACCGCGATCGTCCTCGGCAACGAGCGGTACGGGATCTCGCGCCCGTTCTATGAGCACGGGTTCGACCGGGTGTCCGTCCCGATGCTCGGTGCCGCCGACTCCCTCAACGTCGCGATCTCGGCCTCGGTCCTGCTCTACGAGGCCCGCGCGCAGAAGAACGGCTGGTAACGAGCGTGTGTCCCTCGGGTGGGCAGTGATCAAGGTGGGTTGGTGGGTGGCCTGGCCGGCCTGCTGACCTACATCGGTCGCGAGATCGTGGGTTGCGGCCGCCATCGGCACCGCCGGACACTTCTGGGCTTGCTGGGTCGGTCCGATCAGCGTGACGTCGACACCGTCAGGGTGGAGCTGAGGGGATTCGAACCCCTGGCCCCCTCGATGCGAACGAGGTGCGCTACCGGACTGCGCCACAGCCCCCTGAACGGGACTCGACGATACCTTGCCGGCGCGGCGGGACTCGCCAGCGTGGGAGCGACGGTCAGTCGCCGACCGCGCGCTGGACCGACGCATCATCGGCTTCATGAGCGGCCAGGGACTCCTGGTGCGCGGCGGCAGCCGCCGCTCGCCCCGCGGCCGCGGCATCCGCGACGAGGCGCCCGGAGGTCCAGGCATCCTCGCCGTGCAGGTCGATCCGACGGATGGCCCGGCCTGCGCGCGGTGCGGTCACATACGTCGGCACCGGTACCGAGACCGGCTGCCAGCCGTCGTCGCCGCGGTCGTCCTGCTGCGCTGGCGCGAGGTCCGGACCGGCAAGCATCGCGCTCGCGCTGGACGGCGTGGCCGGAGCGACGGGCCGGGTCCGGGCCGCGTGCGTGCGACTGCGGGCGATCTCGCCGGTGCGCTTGGCCTGGACGCGCAGGTGGAGCACGTACGCGACAGCGGCCGCACCGCTCGCGCCGGCCAGGATCCACGGCAGTGCGGACAGCGCTGCGATTGACGCGAGCAAGAGGGATGCGGCGATCAGGACCGCGAGGACGCGTCGCCGTCGGGCGACCAGGGAGGCCGGCGCGTGGCCGAAGCCCCGGTCCCGGGCGAGATCCCGGGCGAGGTCGGGCGCGGCCAGGGCGGCGAGGGCGGCGTCGTCTGCATCGTCGGCCCACCCGTCGCGAAGATCGCGGCGTCGGCCGGCCGGGATGGTCGCCGCGCGCCCCATGGCCGGCGCCTGGGCTCGCACCGGCACGCGAGTGGGGACGTCAGCCGTCGCGGGCGTGCTGTCTCGTTGGGCTGGCGCGGGGCGACCGACGATCCGGACGGTGCTCGAGACGGTCCGGGTCGACCCAGCAGACGCCGCGCGGCTGCTCGCCGTCGAGCTGGACCCCAGGCTGGACGTCGCCGGGGCCGTTCGCTGGAGGTCGCCTGGCTCGCCGTCCGCCTCGCCGGTGCGACGGGCCAGCACCCGCATCTTGCTGGCGAACTTGTCCACCGACTTCGCCTCGGCGAGCTCGTCGTGGCGACGCAACCACATCGGTACGAGGAAGGCGGCCCACATGACCACGATCACCGCGTAGATCATCCCGCTCACGTGGCCGACGGTACGGCCGGGAGCCCGGCTGCGCGGGGATTGTCGCCGGTGTGTCGCAGGTCTACTGCTGTGACTGCTGTGACAACTGGCTCAGCCGGTGTGGCTATGGTGCGCCGGCCTGCGCCGCCTGCCAGCGGGCGAGCAGCCCGTCTGGCACCTCTCCCGCAGTGAGCGCGTACGAGCGGTGGTCCGCCCAGGCACCGTTGATGTGCAGCAGGCGCAGGCGGATCCCCTCGTCGCGGAAGCCGAGCTTCTCGACGACCCGGAGGCTCGCGGTGTTCTCCGGCCGGATGTTGATCTCGATCCGGTGCAGCCCGACGGCGCCGAAGCAGTGGTCGGTCGCGAGCGCGACTGCGGTCGGCATCACCCCGCGGCCGGCGACGGCGCGGTCGACCCAGTAGCCGATGGTGGCCGAGCACGCCGAGCCCCAGAGGATGTTCGCGACGGTGAGCTGTCCCACGAGGCGGCCTCCGTAGGTCACCGCGAACGGCATCAGCTCGCCACGTCGCACGCCAGCCCCGAGCCGCTTGAGGAGCTTGCCGTACGCGAGCTTCCCCGGGGCGCCGAACGGCGAGGTCGCCTCCCAGGGCTCGAGCCACTGGCGGTTGCGCCCACGGACCTCCTGCCACGCGGCACCGTCGCGGCGGGCCAGCGGCCGGAGCCCGACCTCCCCAGCGGTGAGCGTGACCGGCCAGCCGCGCGTCAGGAGTGCCCCCCGGGCGGCGGAGGGTGGTCCGCTCCGCGGATCTGCTCGACCGCGTGCAGGAGCACCGGGGCGAGGACGGCCAGCCCGTCGCGGACGCCACCGGTCGATCCCGGCAAGTTGATCACGAGCGTGCGGCTGGCAACCCCGACCAGCCCGCGTGAGAGCACCGCCGTCGGCACTCCGTGCGCCACGCCGTACGCCCGGATCGCCTCGGCGATGCCTGGCACCTGGTACTCGATCACCCGCATGGTCATCTCTGGGGTCTGGTCCGTGGGGGAGATGCCCGTTCCGCCGGTCGTGACGACCACGTCGTACGACGCGGCCACCGCGGCCCGAAGCGCTGCCTCGACCGCGGCACCGTCCGGGACGACCTCCGGGCCGTCGACCGCGAACCCGATCTCGGCCAGCCCGGCGACGACCAGCGGACCGCCGCGATCGGAGTACACGCCGGCCGCGGCACGGTTGGAAACGGTCACCGCGAGCGCTCGTCTCATGCGGGCTCCTCCGGGCGCTCCCAGGTGCCCGAACGACCGCCGGTCTTGGTGAGCAGACGAACGTCGGCGATCACTGCCGTCCGGTCCAGCGCCTTCACCATATCGATCATGGCCAGCCCCGCGACCGCGACCGCGGTGAGCGCCTCCATCTCCACGCCCGTGCGATCCGCCGTACGGACCGTCGCCGTGATCCGGACGGAGTCGTCGTGCACCTCGACGTCCACCTCGACACCGTGCAGCGCGATCGGGTGGCAGAGCGGGATCAGGTCCGGGGTGCGCTTGGCTCCCTGGATGCCGGCCAGCCGGGCGACGGCGAGCGCATCCCCCTTCGGCACGCCGTCGCCGCGCAGCGCGGCGATGACGGTCGGCGAGACCTGGACGCGACCGGTCGCCGTCGCGGTCCGGACCGTCACCTCCTTGGCGGACACGTCGACCATGCGCGCAGATCCGCGCTCGTCGACGTGGGTGAGCCGGTCAGGTGGTCCGGTCGCGCGGCCGACGTCGGTCATCGTCGCGCCGCGTCCTGTCGATCTCGAGCGCTGTCGAGCAGCATGATCTCGACGTTGCCGCCGGTGGGCACCTCGACGACATGCTCGCCGATCACAGCGAATGCGTTCGCCTGGGCGAGCGAGCCGATCAGGTGCGAGCCGTGCCCACCCACCGGCGTGGCCGACCACCCCTCGCGCCGCTTCTCCGCGCGCACCCGGACGTACTGGCGGCGGGCAGCGGGCGAGCGCATCGCCGCGGTCGACCGGCCGGTGACCAACGGCCGGCGAAGCTCGTCGTCTGCATGTCCGGCGAGCCGGCGCAGGGCCGGTCGGGCGAACACCTCGAACGACACGTACGAGCTCACCGGATTGCCGGGGAGCGTCAGGATCGGGGTGTCGTCGGGACCGATGGTTCCGAACCCCTGCGGCTTGCCCGGCTGCATGGCGACCTCGTCGAAGGACACGGTGCCGAGACGCGACAGCACCTCCTTGACGACGTCGTAGGCACCCTTGCTCACGCCACCGGTCGTGATCACCAGATCGGCGCGGATGAGCTGGTCCTCCAGCACGTTCATGAGCTTCCGGGCGTCATCGCCGACGATGCCGGCGCGGTAGACGATCGCGCCGGCCTCGCGCGCCGCGCACGCGAGCATGTAGCTGTTCGCGTCGGCGACCTGGCCCATGCCGATCGGTTGCCCCGGCTCGACCAGCTCGTCCCCGGTCGAGAGCACGACCACACGTGGCTGGGGCTGGATCAGCACCCGGTCCCGACCGATCGCCGCGAGCAGGCCGATCTGGGTCGGGCCCAGCACCGTGCCGTGCTCGAGCACCACCTGGCCGGACCGCACGTCTGTGCCGGCTCGACGGATGTGCTCACCGAGCGCCGGAGCCCGTCGGATCTCCACCCGGGCAACGCCACCATCGGTCCACTCGACCGGGACCACGGCGTCGGCGTGGCGCGGCATCGGCGCACCGGTCATGATCCGCGCGGTGAACCCGGGGCCGAGCGCGTACGCGGAGCGGCTGCCGGCGGCGATGTCACCGGTGACCGGCATCGTGACCGGGCTCCCCTCGGCGGCCGCCGCGACATCGGTGAGCCGGACGGCGTACCCGTCCATCGCGGAATTGTCGAAGCCCGGCAGGTCCTGCGGCGCGACGACGTCCTCGAGCAGGGTGTGTCCGTGGGCGTCGAGCAGCTGGAGATCCAGCGGTGGCAGCGGCGCGACCAGCGCGAGCACCTCGGCCAGGTGCTCCTCGACCGTCTTCACGCGCGAACCTCGGCGGAGACGGGCCTGCCGCCGGGCTGGTCCTGCTCGGCCACGAACTCCCGCAACCAGGCGAGGAAGTCAGGACCGAGATCGGGCCGATCGGCCGCGAACCGGACGATGGTACGGAGATACTCGGCGCGATCACCGGTGTCATAGCGACGGCCGGTGAACACGACGCCGTGCACGGGTCCGCCGTCGTCGATCCGGCCGCCGGCGAGCGTGTTGATCGCGTCCGTCAGCTGGATCTCGCCCCCGCGGCCGGGCGGGGTGGCGGCGAGCACCGGGAAGATCGCCGGGTCGAGGACGTAGCGCCCGATCACGGCGAGATTGCTCGGTGCGTCGCGCGCGGCCGGCTTCTCGACCAGCGCCGTCACGCGGACGACGTCGGAGTCGCCGGTGAGCTCGGTGGCGGCTGCTCCGTACATGCTGATGTGCGCGGCGTCGACCGGCATCAGCGCGACGACGCTGCCGCCGTGCTGAGCGCGCACCTCCAGCATGCGAGTCAGCAACGGGTCACGGCGATCGATCATGTCGTCGCCCAGCAGCACGGCGAACGGTTCTCGACCCACGTGCCGGGAAGCGCAGAGCACGGCATGGCCGAGGCCCTTGGGCTGGCCCTGCCGGACGTAGTGCACGTCGGCGAGCCGGGTTGCGTCCTGGACGAGGCGCAAGCGCTCCTCGTCGTCCTTGGCGCGCAGGGCGGCCTCGAGCTGGTCCGCCACGTCGAAGTGGTCCTCGAGCGCGCGCTTGTTGCGCCCGGTGATCATGAGCACGTCGTCGAGGCCGGCCCGGACCGCCTCCTCGACGATGTACTGGATCACCGGCGTGTCGACGATCGGCAGCATCTCCTTCGGCGTCGCCTTGGTGGCCGGGAGGAAGCGGGTGCCGAGCCCCGCGACCGGGATGACCGCCTTGGTCACCGCGATCACTGGCGCACCGGGGTGGTCTGGACGCGGGGAGGAACCATGCACCGAACAGTACCGAGGGAGCACAATCGTCGATCGTGACGCGTTCTCGGGGCGAGGCAGTGGTCGGCCGATGATCGTGGCCGACCCCTCCAAGGCGGCGCTCCGGAGGCGGGTGCTGGCCCGGCGGGGCACCCTCGAGGCGGAGGTGCTCGCTGCCGCGGCTCGTGACCTGTCCGCTGTGGTGCTCGGCATCCCAGAGGTGGGTGCCGCCCGCTGCGTTGCGGCGTACGTCTCGGTCGGCCGGGAGCCGGGTACGCGGCACCTGCTCGACGTGCTCGCGAAACGGGGTGTGCTCGTGCTCGTGCCCGTGGTGCTCGCCGACCGTGCCCTGGACTGGGCCGCCTTCGACAGCGCGGACGCCCTCGAGCCGGCTGCACACGGCTTGCTCGAGCCCACCGGTCCGCGGCTCGGCGTCGACGCGATCGCGCGGGTGGACGTCGTGCTGGCGCCGGCACTCGCCGTCGACCGGTCCGGTCACCGGCTCGGGCGCGGTGGTGGCTTCTACGACCGCGCGCTGGCCCGGGTGCGGCCAGGCACGTTCGTCACGGCGCTGCTGCACGACGGCGAGCTGCTGCCACCCAGGCAGCGCGTGCCCACCGGGCCCCACGACGTCGCGGTCGGCGCAGCCGTCGAGCCGATCGGGCTCACCCGCCTGCCCTGACCCCCGTCAGGTCCGGCCGAGCCAGCGCAAGCGGCGGACCAGGCGCCACTGGAGCGCGACCGCGGCGAGCGTGAGGAGCAGCATCACCGCCGTCGCCGCCGCCGCGTAGCCGTAGCGGAGGTACTCGAACGCGTTGCGGTAGACGAACAGGGAGAGGTACGTGGTCGAGTACGGCGGTGGTCCGCCGTCGGTCACCACGAGTGCCGGCACGAACGAGATCTGCAGGCTGAGGATCGCGTCGCGGAGGAGCAGCAGGACGAGCACCGGCGCCATGAGCGGCAGCGTGACCCGCCGGACCACGTCCCAGCCGGTCGCGTCCTCGATCGCGGCCAGCTCGTACACCTCGCCGGGCAGCGCCCGCCGCGTCGCGAGCAGGATGACGAACGTCTCGCCGATCGTGAAGAGGCTCATCAAGATGATCGCCGCACGCGCGTCGACCGGGTCGGTCAGCCATTGCGGTGGCGTCCGGCCGAGAACCGTCGCGCCGTTCTCGCCGCCGACCCGCAGGAGCTGGTTGATCGGTCCGTAGAGCGGGTTGAGGAGCCACAGCCAGAGCAGGCCGTACGCGATCTCCGGCACCGCGTACGGCAGCATCGCCGCCGTACGCGCCGTGCCGACCGCGGCCGCCCGGCGGTGCAGCAGCAGCGCGAGCCCGAGCGCGATCACGAGCCGGAGCGGAACCGCGATCGCGGCGAACAGGAGCGAGTTGCTGAGCGCGGCCCGGAAGATCGGGTCGTCCGCCAGCTCGACGAAGTTGTCCAGGCCCACCCAGCTCGGTGCCCGCACGAGGTCGTAGTCGGCGAACGCCATGACGATCGTGACGAGGAACGGAATCAGCACGAGCGCGACGATCCCGAGCACGTAGGGCGCCAGCATGAGGCCGAGCGCCCGGTGCTCCCGGTCGCGCTCGACGACCACCGGCTTGTCGATCATGGGCTTGTCGATCATGGGCTCGTCGACCATGGGCTCGTCGACCACCGGCCCGTCGGTCATGGTTCGGTGATCCGCTGGCCACTGCCGGCGTCGAACAGGTGGGTCTCAGGCCACCCCACGCCGACGGTCACTGCGTCGCCGACCGCCGGTCGGCCGACCGCCCGGACGCGTGCCGCCACGGTGGGCCCTCCGTCGAGCTGGACGTAGGCGTACGCGTCCTCGCCCACGACGTCGACCCGCTCGACCACGCCGGCCGCCCCATCGGCGCTGCCGAGCCCGACGACCTCCGGCCGGAACCCGATCTGGCGGTCTGGTACGAGCGCCGCGGTGGGGGCACCGGTCGGCACCACCGGACCGTCCGCCGGCAGGAGGTTCATCGCCACCGCGCCGAGGAAGCGCGCGACGAACGTCGTGGCCGGCGTCCGCCAGACCTCGTCGGGCGTGCCGACCTGCTCGAGCACGCCGTCGCGGAGCACTGCGATCCGGTCGCCCAGAACCATGGCCTCGGTCTGGTCGTGCGTGACGTGGACCATCGTCGCGCCGACCCGCGTCTGCAGCGCCTTGAGCTCCGCGCGCGTCTCCACCCGCAGCTCCGCGTCGAGGTTGGACAGCGGCTCGTCGAGCAGGAAGACATCCGGTTCACGGACCAGCGCGCGTGCCAGCGCCACCCGCTGACGCTCCCCGCCGGAGAGCTGGCCGGGCCGGCGGTCGACCAGATGGGCGCACCCGACCGCGGCGGCCGCCGCCGTCGCCCGCTCCCGGGCGACCGAGCGGGGCACGTCGCGGACCTCGAGCCCGAACGCGACGTTCTCGATCACCGTGAGGTGCGGGAACAGTGCATGCGACTGGAACACCATCGAGACGTTGCGCCGGCCGGGACGCAGGCCGGTGACGTCACGCCCGGCGATCTCCACCCGCCCGGCGGTCGTCGCCTGGAGACCGGCTACCACGCGCAGCAGCGTCGACTTGCCGGCGCCGGACGGACCGAGCACGACCAGCAGCTCGCCGCGGGCGACCTCGAGGTCGAGGCCGTGCAGCACCTCCACATCGCCCGGCGCGGCCCGGACGCCGTCGAGGCGCAGCCCGGCGACGTCAGTCGGCGGCATGCTCGCCACGGGCGAAGATCGGCCGGGTCAGCTCGTCGATCTCCCGGATCGCGTCGTCGAGGCGGTCCCCGCGGTAGAGGGCGTTCTCCAGGATGCCGGCGGTGACGTCCTCGAGCTCCGGCCAGGTGGAGATCGTCGGCAACGGCCGCACGGTGGCGATCGCGTCGAGGAAGACCTGGGCATTGGCCGGTGGAAGGGTCGGGTCGAGGAACGACGAGGACGTCGAGACCTCGATCATGGACGGGACGGTCCGGCCGGTCGCGGCGGTCGTGCGTTGGCCGTCCGCGCTCATGGCGTACTCGAGGAATCGCCAGGCTGCGTCCTTGCGGCCAGATCCTCGGGTCATGCAGTACGCGTCGGAATGCAGGACGCCGACCTGGTTGGCATACACCGGCAACGATGCGACGTCCCAGTCGAATCCGGCCGAGGCGCGCAACGTCGTGGTGAACCGGCGTGAGGACATCAGCATCGCGAGCCGACCGTTCAGGAAGCGGGTCTCGTCGTCCTCGGCCTCGACCTCCGCATCGGTCGGGATCACGCCGTACGCGATCCGCAGATCGATGATGTTCTGCAACGCCTCCCGGGCCGCCGGGGTGTCCAGCGTGAACCGCGTCGGCCGGTCGAGGTCGTCGACGATCTCGCCGCCGTTGGACCACACGAACGGTGCCACCCTGATGATCGTCGGCTCGATCCCGAGCCCGTACACCGCCACCTGCGGTGGGCCCCCCTCGGACTCGGTGCCCCGGACGACCGCGCCGCCGGCGTCGCGCGTCGTCGCGATGGCCGTCGTCAGGAGATCGCTCCAGGTCCAGTCCGCCGGCGGCTCGGCCACGTCGTACTGCTCGAAGAGGTCCCGGTTGTAGTAGACGGCAAGGCTGGAGACGTTCTGCGGCAGGCACAGCTGGCGGTCCTGCCACTGGAACGCGTTCATCGCGGTCGGGTAGTAGGCGTCCGGGTCGACCACGTCCGACGCTGCGATCCGCTCGTCCAGCGGCTCGATCGCGTCCGTCGCCGCGAACTGGCCGTAGTAGCGGTAGTTCATCAAAAAGAGGTCCGGCGGTGATCCACCGGCGATCGAGGTTCCGAGGCGAGCGATCAGGTCCTCGCGGTCACTCGCCTCGACCAGCTGCACCTCCGCCCCGGGCTCGGCCACCTCGTACGCCGCTACTAGCGTGCGGTAGGCCTCCAGCTCCTCGGGCGCACCGAACACGAGCAGCTGCACCGGACCCGTGCCGTCGTTCGCGCCCTCGGCTCCACCGGCGCACGCCGCCAGCCCGACTGCGCTCACCGCGAAGAGCAGCAGTGCGAGCAGGCGCGACGGTTGACTCGACAGGGTCACCGGGAACCCACACCGAGCCGGATGTCCTCCTGGAGGAACCGTCGCTGCGCCAGCGCGAAGACGATCACCGCAGGCACCGTCGCGATCACCGCGCCGGCCAGGAAGACCGGGAAGTTCGACGGGTCGAGCGTCGCGAGCGATCGAAGCGCCAGCGGCAGCGTGAAGCGGTCACGGTCGTAGATGAGCACCAGCGGCTCGAGGAAGTTCGACCAGGTGAGGA
>JACCYY010000293.1 GCA_013696235.1 Sporichthyaceae bacterium
GGATCGAGATGTCAGCCACCGTGAGCAGCCGGAACGCGAACGTGAAGACCACCGTGTTCAGCGTGACCGCGATCACGGTCGCACCGACCTCGAGGACGACGTCGAGGCCGCCGCCGGTCGAGGCGCGACTGCTGCCGATCGCCGCGAGCGCGGTCGTGGCCAGGATGGCTAGCCCGGCTGTCAGCAGCAGCAGGGCGCTCCGCAGCCGAGACATGAACGGGTCGGGCCGCTTGTTGCGCGGGACCGCCCACGCGATGTTCATGGCGTTCTGCGCCGCCTGGACGACGCCGAGGGCCCCGTACACCGCGCCGAGCGAGCCGACGATCACCGCGATGCTGCTCCCGCTCAGACCTTCTGGGCCGGTGAGCTGGTCACCGATCACCGGGAACTGGCTCAGCGTCGACTCCAGCACGCGCTGCTCGAGCTCGACGTTCCCGGCCAGCAGGAATCCGAGCGTGGCCGTGCCCAGCAGCAGCAGCGGCACGATGGAGAGGAAGCCGTAGTACGTGATCAGTGCGGCCAGGTACCCACCCTGGTCGTCGAAGAACTTGTAGAAGACCGCGATCGGCAGCCCGACCCGGCGATGCTTGCGCTGGTAGCGGTCCAGCCGGTCGAGAACCGACATGCAGGTCGCTCCTCACACGCAACCACCGGCGGCCACGGCGGCCGCCGGCGACCATCTTCGACGCTCGACGACCAGGGCGCCAACCGGCGAGAACCCGGGTCCCGTGCGCGGGTGCGTGTCGAGGTCAGACGAGCGAGCCAGGGTCGCCGGGGACGTCGACCGCGTGCGCGCGAAGGGCGGCAGCCGGTACGAGCTCGAGCGCGCGCTCGTGGGTCGATGCGAGCACGACCGGCGCGGCCACCCCGTCCTCGTAGGCCTGCAGCCAGCGCGCGGCGCAGACGCACCAGCGGTCGCCTGGTCGCAGCCCGGCGAAGCCGTACTCCGGTCGTGGCGTGCTCAGGTCGTTCCCGACGCGACGCTGGTGCTCGAGGAACTCCGGCGTCGCGACGGCGCACACCGAGTGGTTGCCGAAGTCCTCCGGACCGGTGCTGCAGCACCCGTCCCGGTAGAAGCCGGTCACCGGTTCGGTGCCGCACACCTCGAGCAGCTCACCGAGGACGTTGTGCTCGTCGGACCTGAGCTCGTCGGACATGCGCTCAGCCTCTCACCGGACCACGCCCGAGCCAGAGGGGACGGTGCCGCGGGTTGACGGTTCAGACGCGCGGAGCGGTTCCTGGTTCGTCGGGGCGGCGGGTCGTCTCGGTGGTGGGCTGGTGCGCGATGTGGCCTTCCCCGGTGCTGCCGTCGTTCGCGCGGTCGTCGTACGTCGGCTCGGCAGTCCGGTCGCCGGACCCGTCGCCGGACACGCCCGGCGCCAGGTGCTCGGCGCGCTGGTGGAGGCTGTCCGCCTGGGCCTGCTCCGAACGCGCGTCGGCGAGCTTCTGCTCGGCCTCGCGCTCGGCCAGCGCGGCTCGCTCCTCGACCTCGGCGCGCTCCCGCCTGGCGGCTGCAACCTGCTCCTGAGCCGAGGCCTGCTGCTGCTCAGCACGGTTCGACCGCACCTGCGCTTCCTGGAGGTGCTCGCGTGCCTGCTCCTGCTTCTTCGCGTCATTGCGCATACGCGGAACAAGGACGAATGCGGCAATCAGCGCGAGAACTGCGACAACGATCAGGACAATGACCCAGGTCTCCATGACGAACTCCCTTCAACGGCCTGATGTCCAGGAGTACCCGACCCGGACCAGGCGAACCGGAGCGTGCCCAGCCGGTGCTACTCCTCGCCCCCTTTGCCGGTGCTGAGGTTGGACTTGATCAGATCCATCACCGAGGAGTCGGTCAGCGTGGTGACGTCACCGAGCTCGCGGTTGTCAGCGACGTCGCGGAGCAGCCGACGCATGATCTTGCCGGACCGGGTCTTCGGCAGCTCGGCCACCACCATGATCTGCCGTGGTCGAGCGATCTTGCCGATCTGTTGCGCCACGTGCTCGCGGAGCTCCTGCACGAACGCGTCGCCGGACG
>JACCYY010000295.1 GCA_013696235.1 Sporichthyaceae bacterium
CTCCGACGACGACCTGGCCGCCGCGCTCGCGTCAGTCCCGAAGGTGCCGGCCTGACTGCCCGGCTGTCGCGAGCTGCTCGTACGCGGCTGATCATCTCCGTCGCGGGGAAGAGATCAACCGCGACGCTCGTTAATGGTGAGGACGGCAGCAGCCCGTTGCCGGGAGTGATCGCCACCACGCGGTAGACTCCTTCTCGTCGGCGCGAACAGCGCGCCGCAGCTTCTCGGCGCAGCCTGCGCCATTCGGTGCCACCGAGCACCGGGATCGTCTAGCAAGTCCTTCCTCCCGCTGAGCACTCGCGGTTGATGGATCTTCACGACGTTCCACGTCCTGGAGGACAACTTCTTGTCTCGTCAGTTCCGTACGTCCACGTCATCCACGCGAAACTACGCCGCCGGCAGTTTTACCGCCGGTCGGTCAAGCCGCGGTGGATCGTCCAACTTCTCCACGTCCCAGCGTGGCGGCCAAGGTCGTCGTCCTACCCGCTCGTCCGGCTCAGGCCGCTCGAGCGGCTCGAACGCGCCGAACCCGGCCGCGACCATCTTCAAAGCCACCCCCTTCGTCGAGGCCGAGACCTTCGGCGAGCTCGACCTGCCCGCCGCGATCGTCGAGCGCCTTGCGTACGAGGGCATCATCAAGCCGTTCCCGATCCAGTCCGCGACCGTCGCGGACGCGGTCGCCGGTCGTGACGTCCTCGGCCGGGCCGAGACGGGCTCCGGCAAGACGCTCGCGTTCGGCCTGCCGATGCTCGCGCGGCTCGCCCGCCGGCCGGTGACGCCGTACCGCCCGCTCGGTCTCGTCCTCGTCCCCACCCGTGAGCTCGCCATGCAGGTGGTGGACGCACTGACCCCGATCGCCAGAGGCGTCGGAGTCGAGCTGCTGCTTGTCGCCGGTGGTCTGCCGATCGGCAAGCAGATGAACCACCTCCAGCGCGGCGTCCACATCGTCGTGGCTACGCCCGGCCGGCTCACCGACCTCGTTGACCGAGGGGCGGCTCGCCTGGACAAGGTCGAGATCGTCGTCCTCGACGAGGCCGACCGGATGGCTGACATGGGCTTCCTGCCGGTCGTCACGGCGTTCCTCGAGGACTGCCCGCGGGACGGGCAGCGTCTGCTGTTCTCGGCAACGCTCGACAAGGACGTCGATGTGCTGGTCCGCCAGCACATGCACAACCCGGTCGTCCGGTCGATCTCGCCCACCACGGCGAGCGTGGCGACGATGTCGCACCACGTGCTGGTCGTCTCCGCCGACGAGAAGGCCGACGTCACCGCGCACGTGGCCAACCGGGAGGGTCGCTCGATCCTCTTCGTCCGTACGAAGCACGGGGCGGACCGGATGGCGAAGGCACTGCGCACCCGCGGCGTGCTGGCGGCGTCCCTGCACGGCGACAAGACCCAGTCGGCACGGACGAAGGTGCTCGACCAGTTCCGGGACGGCACCGTTCCGGTGCTCGTCGCGACCGATGTCGCAGCCCGCGGCATCCACGTCGACGACGTCGGCCTCGTGCTGCACGTCGACCCGCCGGCGAGCTCGAAGGACTACCTGCACCGGTCCGGCCGCACCGCTCGCGCCGGCGGCAGCGGCACGGTCGTCATGCTCGCCCTGCCGCAGCAGCGGCGCGAGGTCGACGACATCATCCGCGACGCCGGCGTCCGCGCCGAGCAGACGGTGATCTCCGCGAAGACCGATGTCCTCAGCGGCATCACCGGCGCCCGGGTTCCGAGCGGCATCCCGGTGAACGAGCCGAGCGGTCCGCGGGAGTCCTCGCGTCGCCCAGGTCGAGGTCGCAGCCCAGGTGGTCGCAACCCGCGCACGCCGGTCGGCGGCGCCGGCCGTGGTCGCCGGACCAGCGGCTCGGGCTACCGCAGCGCCTGAAGCACCCTGACGCACGCTGAGCAGGCCGGGATCGTCCACCACGGCGACCCGGCCCGCTCGTGCGTCCCGAGCGCGTACCAGGTGCCGCGGCCGGTGAAGGCGGCCGGGGCCGGGTCGATCAGACGACGCCGTAGAGGCGGTCGCCGGCGTCCCCGAGCCCCGGGACGATGTAGCCGAGCTCGTTCAGCCGCTCGTCGAGGGCGGCGGTGACCACGTTGATGTCCAGCTCGAGCTCGGCGGTCTCGGCCTCGAGCCTGGCCACGCCCTCGGGCGCGGCCAGGAGGCAGATCGCGGTGATATCGGTCGCGCCCCGGTCCGCGAGGAAGTTGATCGCCGCGACGAGCGTCCCACCCGTCGCGAGCATCGGGTCCAGCGCGAACACCTGCCGTCCGGACAGGTCGTCGGGGAGTCGCGTCGCGTAGGTCGATGCCTGCAGCGTCTCCTCGTCGCGGATCATGCCGAGGAACCCGACCTCCGCCGTGGGCAGCAACCGCGTCATGCCGTCGAGCATGCCGAGACCTGCGCGCAGGATCGGCACCACCAGTGGCTTGGGCGCCGCCAGGCGCACTCCGGTCGTCGGTCCCACCGGCGTCCTGATCTCGCTCGGCTCGACCCGGACCTCGCGCGTCGCCTCGTACGCGAGCAGCGTCACGAGCTCGTCGACCAGCCGCCGGAACGTCGGCGACTCCGTACGCTCGTCCCTCAGTGCCGTGAGCTTGTGCGCGATCAGCGGGTGGTCTGCCACGTGCATACGCATGCGGCGCACCGTACCGGTCGGGTGATCTGCCACGATCAGCACCGGACGCCGTACGACCTGGCCGGAGGAGCGATGAGCGACGACGAAGGGGCGGTGGACTTCGCGATCGCGATGTACCACGACGAGGGTGTCTGGCAAGCCGACCTGGTCTCGATCGACGACATCGAGTCGGTCGACGAGCTCATCACGGCGATGCGGCAGCAGGCCCCGGAGGCCTCGGAGGTGCTCGGGATGATCTCGGTCGCTGACGACTTCTTCCTGATGATCCGGACGAACGAGCTGAGCACACGGTTGCTCCTCTCCGATGCCACGGCCGCGGCCGACTGGCCGCTCGCGCGCTCGGTGCTCGACGAGCTCGGCCTCGAGACCCCGACGGACGGTGACGACGAGCACGTCGAGCCGGTGGGTGACCTGGCGATCGTGGCCGACCTCGGTCTCGACGCGATGGAGCTCGCGGCGCTGTGCGACGACCTCGACCTCTACCCCGACGAGATGCTCGGCAGCGTGGCCTCCCGGCTGGGTTTCGCCGAGCCCTTCCAGGTCGCCATCGACGAGTCGCTGGCCTGACCGCCGGCACTGCACAGGTGGCGGAGGTGAACGCGCGCGGCACACCGAGCACGGTCGCCGACGTGGCAGCGATGGGCCTGGCGTTGGCCGAGGCGCGGATGGCTCAGGCCACGGGCGACGTGCCCGTCGGTGCCGTCGTCCTCGGCCCGACGGGCGCGGTCATCGGTCGCGGCCACAACGTGCGGGAGGCCACCGGCGACCCCACCGGCCACGCGGAGATCGGCGCGCTGCGCAGCGCCGCCGCCACGATCGGAGCCTGGCGCCTGGACGGCTGCGCGCTCGTCGTCACGCTCGAGCCGTGCACCATGTGCGCCGGTGCGCTGATCCTCGCGCGGGTAGAGCGACTTGTATACGGAGCCGTCGACGTCAAGGCCGGAGCCGTCGGGTCCCTGTGGGACGTCGTCCGCGACGCCCGCCTCAACCACCGTCCGGAGGTCGTTGCCGGGGTGCTCGCCGAGGAGTGCAGCGCGCTCCTGGCCGGGTTCTTCGTCGATCGCCGCAGGGCCTGGAGCCCTGAACCGCTCGGGTAAGGTACCCGGCGGTGGCGTGTCCGAGCGGCCGAAGGAGCACGCCTCGAAAGCGTGTGAGGGTGCAAGCTCTCCGTGGGTTCAAATCCCACCGCCACCGCCA
>JACCYY010000139.1 GCA_013696235.1 Sporichthyaceae bacterium
CTGCAACTCCGTGCCCAGCGAGTACCTGGCCACCCTCGCCCTGCAGCACGCCGAGGTCATCCTCGAGCGCACCCGAACCGTCGTGGCAGGGAACCTGCCGGTCCTCGACGCCTTCTTCGCCGAGCACGCCGACCGCTTCAGCTGGACCCCGCCCGACGGCGGGTGCGTCGCATTCCCTCGGTACACCGGGTCCGACGGGGTGGAGACATTCTGCCGGCGCGCGGTGGAGAACGCCGGCGTCCTGCTCCTCCCGGCATCCCTGTTCGCCAGCGGAATCGCCGGGGTCCCGACCGACCGCTTCCGCATCGGCGTCGGCCGCCGCGACCCCGGCCCGGCCCTCCACGCACTCCGTGGGCTGCTCCAGGACTCGTGATCAAGAGGCGCAAGTCGAGGTCGACCCCTTGAACCCAAGGACTATCAGTCGACAGGTTGTGCCATCTCGCGCACCGAGGCCATGACCCGACTTACAGGTACTGGCCGGTGTTCGCGACGGTGTCGATCGAGCGTCCGGACTCCGAGCCGTGCTTGCCGGAGACGAGGGTACGGATGAACACGATCCGCTCGCCCTTGCGCCCGGAGATGTGCGCCCAGTCGTCGGGGTTGGTGGTGTTCGGCAGGTCCTCGTTCTCGCCGAACTCGTCCACGCAGGCCGCGAGCAGATGACCCACCCGGACGCCTTTCTGGCCGGTCTCGAGGAAGTCCTTGATCGCCATCTTCTTTGCCCGGTCGACGATGTTCTGGATCATCGCGCCGGAGTTGAAGTCCTTGAAGTAGAGGACTTCCTTGTCCCCGTTGGCGTAGGTCACCTCGAGGAAGCGGTTCTCGGGACTCTCCTCGTAGATCCGCTCGACCGCGCGCTGGATCATGCTCGCCACCGCGTCGTCTGGTGACCCGCCGTGCTCGCGCAGGTCGTCCGCGTGCAGCGGGAGCTTCGCGGTGAGGTACTTCGAGAAGATGTCCTGCGCCGCCTCGGCGTCCGGTCGCTCGATCTTGATCTTCACGTCGAGCCGACCGGGTCGAAGGATCGCCGGATCGATCATGTCGGCGCGGTTCGAGGCACCGATCACGATGACGTTCTCGAGAGCCTCGACCCCGTCGATCTCGCTCAGCAGCTGCGGCACGATCGTGTTCTCGACGTCGCTGGACACCCCGGACCCTCTGGTCCGGAACAGGGAGTCCATCTCGTCGAAGAAGACGATCACCGGTGCGCCCTCGCTGGCCTTCTCGCGAGCGCGCTGGAACACGAGCCGGATGTGCCGCTCGGTCTCCCCCACGTACTTGTTGAGCAGCTCGGGACCCTTGATGTTGAGGAAGTAGCTCTTCCCCTCGGGTCGGCCGGTCACCTCGGCGACCTTCTTGGCAAGGGAGTTCGCGACGGCTTTGGCGATCAAGGTCTTGCCGCACCCGGGCGGGCCGTAGAGCAGGACACCCTTCGGTGGCCGCAGCTCGTGCTCGCGGAAGAGGTCGGCGTGGAGGTAGGGCAGCTCGACGGCGTCGCGGATCTGCTCGATCTGGCGGACCAGTCCGCCGATGTCGTGGTAGTCGATCTCGGGGACCTCTTCGAGGATGAGCTCCTCGACCTCGCTCTTCGGGATCCGCTCGTAGACGTAGGACGATCGGCTGTCCAGCAGCAGGGAGTCGCCAGCCCGGATCGGGGTGTCGCGCAACGGCTCGGCGATCCGGACGATCCGTTCCTCGTCGGTGTGCCCGATGACGAGAGCGCGCTCGCCGTCCTCGAGCACCTCCTTCAGCATGACGACGTCGCCGACCTGCTCGAACTCCAGCGCGCGCACGACGTTGAGCGCCTCGTTGAGCATGACTTCCTGACCCCGGCGGAGCTCCTCGGTCTCGACCCCGGGGCTCACCGACACCCGGAGCTTGCGGCCGCCGGTGAACACGTCGACGGAGCCGTCGTCGTACGCGGCCAGGAAGACCCCGAAGCCGGCCGGTGGCTGGGCCAGCCGGTCGATCTCCTCCTTCAGCGTCACGATCTGCTCGCGCGCCTCCCGCAACGTCGACACGAGGCGGTCGTTGTGGGAGCTGCGGGCGGCGAGGTCGGCCCGCGCCTCGACGAGCCGGTTCTCCAGGTCGCGGATGTGGCGCGGCGTCTCGGCGATCTTGCGCCGAAGTGCGTCGAGCTCCTCCTGCAGCTGGGCCGCTCGGTGCTGGCGCGCGTCGTCGTCGTGTGCTGGCAAGGTCGTCACCCCCCGGTCCGCTGGTCGACCTGCTCGACGTCTTCGACACTACCTGCGTCGGGTGCTCCAACCGTGCCTGCCGTGGCCGGATCGTGGCGTGGCGTCGGCGGATCCCAGTCGGCGCCGTACGCGCCCGGGGCCGGCCGACGGCGCCGCAGCGGTGCACTGATCCCCGGCGCGAGCCGGCGGGTGGTCACCAGGAAGCCCGTGTGTCCGACCATGCGGTGGTCAGGCCGGACGGACAGGCCCTCGACGTGCCAGGTCCGGACCAGCGTCTCGCACGCGTACGGCTCGGTGAACCCGGTGTGTGCTCGAAGCGTCTCCACCAGCCTGGAGAGCTGGGTCGTGGTCGCGACGTACGAGCACAGCACGCCACCCGGGGTCAACGCGGCGGCGACCTGGTCGACGAGATCCCACGGCGCCAGCAGGTCGAGCACCACCCGGTCGACGTCGGGTGGCAGCTCGACCTCGGCGATGTCCGCGACGACGAGCTCCCACGTCGGGGGCAGGTCCCCGAAGAACGTCGACACGTTCCGGGCGGCGACCGCGGCGAAGTCCGACCGGCGCTCGTACGAGACGACCCGTCCGCGCTCGCCGACGGCCCGCAGCAGCGAGCAGGTGAGCGCGGCGGAGCCGGC
>JACCYY010000334.1 GCA_013696235.1 Sporichthyaceae bacterium
GTGCAGGGGGATCTCGATCGCGGTCGCGGGTCGTTCTTGGCCGACCACCAGGTGGGCGAAGCGCGTCTCGACGCGGTGCCCAAGCACAGCCAGGAACAGGCCGCGCTTGCTGCCGAATGCCTTGTAGAGGCTGCCGCGATGCAGCTGGAGTCCCGTCACGAGGTCGTCCACCGACGTGCCTTCGTAGCCCCCTCGGATGAAGACGGCCGCGGCGCCATCGAGGACCGCTTCCTCGCTGAACCCCCGCGGCCTTCCCATGAGCAGAACCTACGACGTACTGGAACGATCAGTCAAGAACGAGCGTTCAACTATCGGGCTGATGCCGAGGACGGTGACGAGCTGCCCTGCGACCTGGCGCGATGAGTGGGAAGCTGTCTTCAGACCTCGACGAGCGCAGAATTGCGGGTCGAGTCGCTGCCCGGTTGCCCCGCTGCACGCTCCGGCTCCGCGCTCACGACTGCGGCGTCGCGGGTCGCCATGAGAACTCCAAGCGCGTACGCAGCGCCGGCGGTGATGAGAACACCGGTCCCGTAGTGGTACCCGATCGCCGAGAGAGCGCTGGACGCTGCTGACTCAGCGTGCATCATCCCGCCGCTCATCGACGTGGTGTCGGCCCAGAGCGGACGCAGGGACGGACCGATGACGAACCACACACCGCCAAGAAGCGCGATCAGCGCTCCTCCGGCCTGACGGGTCCGCGGCGCGCTCGCGAGGAGGAGACCGCCAATGATGGCGGCCAGGCCTGGGAGCAGGTGCAAGGTGACGCGGCTCTCTGTCCACGCCCACGCCTGGGAGTCCCCCATGCCGTAGCCAAACGATGGACCGGCGAACGGGATCAGCGCGCCCCAAGCTCCCACAACGAGGGCGGCAATCCCAGTTGCCCTGACACGGCTCGACTCCAGCGGCGAACGGACGATCATGCTGCCTCCCAAGACGGCTCTTGCGATCGTGATCCTCCGTGCGCCAATTGGCAAGCGATCTCGTCTGGCTAACCCGGGGGAGCGCTGGACGGCGATGGCATGCCCAGGTTGGCTGCCAACGCGGAAACGGCCGAGACGACCGCCCGGGCGCCCGGCCACACTCCACCACCGGCACGCTCGCGCGGTCGGCGGAGACCACCTCATCGCTCCACGGCACGGTGCCGGCCAATCCAAGACCGTGCCGGTCGCAGAACTCCTTGATCGCGTCCTCGTCCTGCACGGAACGCACCTTGTTCCCGACGACAGCCAACAGCGGCACCGGCAGTTCGGCGACGAGCAGGGCCATGCGGCGGACGGTCTCGAGCGAGCGGTAGTAGGGCTCGGCGATGAGCCAGATCGCGTCGACGTGCCGAACGGTGCCTCGGCTCAGGTGCTCGGGCGAGGCCTCCATGTCGACGACGACGAGGCGGTCAGCGGAGCCGAGGTCCTGCAGCAACGACGACACCACAGCGTGCGCCGCACACAGGCACCCTTCGTCGGCGTGCGCAGGTGCACCCATGCCGAGCAGGCGCACCCCGTCGGGAGCGGTCACGGCGTACTGATCGAGGACCTCGTCGATCGGCTCGGTCAGGCCGGCTCCGCCGATGCGACGTGACACAAGAGTCGAGGGGACCGGTCCGAGTCGCGTGGCCGCATCGCCTGGCAGGCCGAGCGCCGCAGACAGGTTCGGATTGGCGTCTGCATCGATTCCGACCACTGGCGCCCCGATGCGGGCGACGAGCCGGGCGAGCGTGGCGCTGATCGTGGTCTTGCCGGCCCCGCCCTTGCCGGCGATGGCGAGCCTCAACGGATGGGATCGCGCTGCTCGGCGACCAGCCGGTAACGCCGACCGTACGTCGCGAGCGAGCGGGCCAAATCGGCTACCGAACCGGCCAGGACGTGCAGCCACTCCCGACCTTCGTCGGTCAGTTCATAGACCCGCCGCGCAGGTCCAGAGGTGGAAGGTTCCCAAGCCGAACGAACCAGGCCCTCCTCGTCCATCGCCCGCAGGCAGCGGTACAGACCACCGGGATCGGTTCGGCCGAGGCCAAGATCAGCCAGCTGCTCGAGGAGCTCGTAGCCGTGCGACGTCCCTTCGGCGAGCAGGAGCAGCAGGCAGGGCCGTAGGTAGTTGCGGGGACCGCCGATGTCGCCGCCGTCTGGATGTGCCATCACCGGACGGGCCTCTCCGCACGCTCCGCCGCGCAGGCGATGGCCTCCTCCACCGAGTTGTGGCACCAGCAGTCCGCGCTGCACTCACCGTGCGCCGGACGAGTGAGCTCGGCGAACGAGAGCGCAAATTCAGTCTTGCCCTCCGCAAGCCCGGACTCGGACAACCGGTAGCCGCCAGCGACGCGATCGAGGTAGCCGTCGACGACGAGCTGGTCGAGGTACCCGACCCCGATCGCGGCATCGACGCCAAGGAAGCGCTCGAGCAATGGCGCGTCGACGAGCTCGCCCAGCTGCTCCCCGCGGAGCCAGTACATGACCTGGAGGATCTCGCTGCGCCAGTACAGCGCGCTCAGCGCAGCAGATTTCGGCGGGTGCAGCTCGTCCATCTCAACGCTGCCGAGACGCCGGCGCCGCTGCTGCAGCAGCGTCAGCGAGACCTGCGAGGTCACCCAACGCGCCGGCGATGCCTCGGAGCTGGTCGTTCACCGTGAGCACGGACGGACCGATCACCTCGCACTGCAGCTCGATCGCGCGGACCCCGAAGGTGACCTTGGCCAGCAATGCCGACGTCCTTCGCAATGAGGCCCCGATGCGGGCCAGGTAGTAGGCGAGAACGGCTACCACCAGAACGACCTCGATGACCGTGAGCGTGACCAGGAGCGCCGTCATGGCGTCACCCGCTCCGACGGGGCCGCCGCGGGCGGGGTCAGGAGCGCGACGTGCCGCATCGCCTCGTCGGTCAACATCGTCAGCCGGTCAGAGGTCTTGGGGAGCAGCCACGTCGTCGCGGTGTTCCTGGCGACCTGCTTGCCGGCCGTCCACACCAGACCCGCACCCCGCTCGATGCGGTGGACCTCGCGCAAGAACGTCTCGAGCAGCACGACGGCCACGATCGCGACGACAAGTCCGAGCCCGAGGGCGAGCGCCCAATAGCCGTTATCGCTCATGGTCGTTCACCAGGCGTCAGGCTGACCCTGGCGTCGGCAGCCGCGGCAACGATGCGCTCGGCAGTGTGGACCGTGTCGCCGAGCTGCCACAGCCCGGCTGTTCCGTCGCGCACATCGTTCAGCGCGGCCAGGATGGCCTCCGCCTTTTCGGCAGTGCGTCTCGCGCCTGCGATCATCATCAGCAGCAGGACGACGACCACTGCCACCACGATGGCGCCGATGATGAAGCCCAAGATCCAACCGTCCACGGGGCCTCCAGATGCGCATCTCACCCAGGGCGCGCACACTACACGTGATCACCGGGCTATGTGTATGTTGCACCTACGGCGCGATGCCTCCGGCTGCGCCCCGCGAAACGCAGGAGTAGCGGATGACGGATCGGCAGACCAGGGCTCCTGAG
>JACCYY010000336.1 GCA_013696235.1 Sporichthyaceae bacterium
GTTCTTGGTGCGATCTGCGCCGGCGAACGTGAAGTGGAACGGCGTGCGCGCACCGGGCTCCCCGAAGCCGTGGCCGCGGAACGACTTGTTCATGTACTTGGTCTGCGCCCGGAGCGCGGTCCGCGGGATGTTGCCGCCCTCGACGGTGCCGTCCTTGTGCACGACGTGGTAGTACACGTCGATGTTGATCGGGTCCCGGATGTCCTCGAGGTCGATGTCGAAGCCGAGCGCGGCCTTGCGCGCCTCGAAGTCACTCTCCATGGCGGCCGCCTCGGCGGCGGTGGGACCGACCGGGTCCCGCTGCACCGTGGCCGTCGGAAGGGTCTTGCTGTCGGCGGTCGACACCACGCAATCGAGGGCACCGGACTCGATCGAAGCCGCTGCAGTGCCTGCCCCGAGGCTGGTGGCGACCAGCGCCGCGGCGGCGCCCGTCCCGACCAGCTGGGTCACCCGCCGCAGCGCGGGTGAGCTCAGAAAACTCATGTCACTCCTTGAATTTGTCCTGCTCAACGTGCGTGCACCACCTCGCCGGGTGCCTCCGCCACGGACCCTAGCGGGTCAGGCGGACGATGCCTACCGCACCGGGACAACCTGCTCCAGGGCAGCTCGGCTCACGAGCGGTGCGTCGGTCCACCGTGCTCGCGCCGGTACCCTTCCGGAGCCGCACCCGGCCACCCGCGGCTCGACCAGCCCGCGGGCGGGCCGCCTGCCGAGGAGCGTGATGCATGCCGTACCGCCTGCGCCTGCTCGACGAGGCCGAGCACGAGGCGTTTCTCGCCGCGGTTCCGGCCGCGTCGTTCCTGCAGACGCCCGGCTGGGCGGCGGTGAAGTCGGACTGGCGCGCCGAGCGGCTGGGCTGGGTCGATGACGAGCACGGCTCGGGCGAGATCGTCGGTGCCGTGCTCGTGCTCTACCGACCGATCCCCCGGGTGCCGCGCTCGCTGGCCTACGTGCCCGAGGGACCGGTGCTCGACTGGGCCCGCGTCGCCGATGACGTCGAGGGCTGGCTCGGGCCGTTGCGCGACCATGTCCGGTCGCGCGGCGCGTTCACGTTGAAGATCGGGCCGCCGGTCGTCACCCGGCGCTGGCCGGCCGCGACGGTGAAGCAGGCGATCGCGGACGGCAGCGCCACGCGACTTCAGTCGGTACCGCCCGGCACGACCGAACCGGCCGGCGAGCACCTGGTTGCGGCGCTGCGCGCAGCCGGCTGGCAGCGTGAGGACGGTGCCGGTGCCGGCTTCGGCGACGTGCAGCCTCGGTACGTGTTCCAGGTGCCGCTCGCCGGGCGCTCGCTCGACGACGTGTTCGCCGGGTTCAACCAGGAGTGGCGACGCAACATCCGCAAGGCCGAGAAGGCTGGCGTCGAGGTGGAGCGCGGCACGCTCGCGGACCTGGCGGACTTCCACCGGCTCTACCTGGTGACCGCCGAGCGGGACCGGTTCACCGGCCGTCCGCTGGCGTACTTCCAGCGGATGCTGCGCGCGCTCAACGGCGCGGACCCCGATCGCGCACGCCTCTACCTCGCCCGCCGTGACGGCCGGCTCCTCGCCGCCACCCTCTGGGTCCAGGTGGGTGATCATGTCTGGTACGCCTACGGCGCCTCGGCGAACGAGGGCCGCGAGCTCCGGCCGTCCAACGCGATCCAGTGGCGCATGATCACTGACGCGCACGCGGCCGGCGCCGCCACGTACGACCTTCGCGGGATCTCCGACACCTTGGATCCGGCGGACCCGCTGTTCGGGCTGATCCGGTTCAAGCTCGGGACCGGCGGCGAGGTCGTCGAGCTGGCCGGGGAGTGGGACCTCGTGCTGCGGCCGCTGTGGGCGCGGGCGGTGAACGCCTACCTCCGGCGGCGCGCGGTGGCACGGTGACGAGATGACGCTCCGGCTCCACGTCGATGGCGATCGCTGGCGCACGCATCTGCGCAGCTTCGGCGAGCGCGAGCCCGAGGTCGTCCCGGTGATCAAGGGCAACGGGTACGGCTTCGGCTTCGAACGTCTGCTCGCCGAGCCCGGGCCGAACCACTGGGGCGAGATCGCCGTCGGCACGTACGCCGAGGCGGTCGCCGCGCTCGGGTCGACCTCGGCCGGGATCGTCGTGCTGAGCCCGTGGCGTCGCCACGACCCGTCGGCGGGAGCGGCGGTCGGGTCCGACCGACTGCTGCACACGCTCAGCCGGCCGCACGATGTCGAGCCGTTCGCCGCCGCCGCGGCGCGAGCCGGTGGGGCCCGGGTGGCGGTCGAGGTGATCACCGACCTGCGCCGGCACGGCGTGACGATCGCTGATCTTCCGGGGGTCGCGCGTGCTCTGGCGGCGGCCGGATCGGTCACCTGCACAGCGCTCGCGCTGCACCACCCGATCGACCGGCGCACCGGGAGCGACCCCGTGGGTCAGACGCTCGCTGCCGTCGCAGCCGCGCGCACGGCCGGCATCGGCGCACCGCTGACGGAGGTGCTGGTCAGCCATCTCAGCGCCGAGGAGCTCGCCGCGGTGCGGCGAGGGGTCGGCGACGTTCGCGTGCGGCCGCGCATCGGCACGGCCCTGTGGCTGGGTGATCCCGGCGCGTACACGCCGCGCGGGACCGTGCTCGACGTGCACCCGCTGGCGCGAGGGGAACGCTACGGATACCGGCAGCGCCGGGCGCGGGCGGCCGGGACGCTCCTGGTCGTCGGCGGCGGCACGTCCCAGGGGATCGGGCTGGCCGCGCCGTCCGCGCCGCGGGGGGTGGCCCGGCTGCGCACGCTCGCGATGAGCAGCATGTCCGCCTCCGGCCTCGCGCTGTCGCCGTTCTCGTGGGCCGGGCGCAAGCGCTGGTTCGCCGAACCGCCGCACATGCAGGTGTCCCTGCTCCTCCTGCCCGCGTCGGTCCCACCGCCGTCGGTCGGAGACGAGCTCGCCCTCGACGTCCGGATGACCACCACCACGTTCGACACGGTCCTGGTGGAGTGACGGCCTATCCGGTCCAGCGGCCGCCGGCGGTGTAGGCGGCGACCCAGACGAACATGAGCGGTGTGCAGACCGCGACGTACGTCCAGAGGGTCCAGCGCCATCGCATCGTGGCCGCGGCCAGTGCGATGAACAGGGGCCACCAGAGCAGGGTCGAGCGCGGGACCGAGAAGAACCAGAAGCTCGTGGTGAACGCCAGGATCTGCAGCCCGACGAACGTCGCCTCGCCCCATCGCCGCCACACCGCGAGCCCGACGGTGAGGATCACGCCGATCGCGGCAGCGATGATCTCGGCCCGGAACTGCCAGGCGTAGTCCGGTGAGTAGCCGTTGTCCAGGGCGCCCTCGAACGTGTGCTCGAGCGAGTCCCAGGGCCAGGTGAACGTCCGCTGCCAGCCCTCTTCTTGAGCGTTCAGCCAGCGCAGCGGGTCGCCGGTCCTGGCCCACAGGTAGGCCATGTAGGCCGCCGTCGTGGAGAACGCGACGGCGATCCACGGCGCCTGGCGCCAGTCCCGCCGGGGCGACGTGAGGAACTCGACCACCAGCGCGACCGCGAGGAACAGCCCGCTCACCCGTACGGCGCAGGCTCCCGCGCAGAGCACACCCGCCATCGCCCACCGACCACGGCGCGCCGCCAGCCAGGCCGGGATGGCGAAGGCGAGGAAGAGCGACTCGGTGTAGGGCGCGGCGAGGAACACCGCCGGCGGCGCCAGCACCAGCAGGAGAACTGCACGGTTGCCGGCGCCGGGGCCGGCCTCGAGGTCACCGAGCCGGCGCAGCGCCACGACTGCCACCGCACCGGCCACCGCCGAGACGACCAGGCCGCCGAGCACGTGCGAGAGCCCGGCACCGTGCAGCACCCAGAGCGTGAACGGGAAGCCCGGGAAGAACACCTCGAGCGGGACCCCGGTGGGACGGCTCGCGTACCAGACCTCCGCGAGCGCCCGGTAGTGCACGAAGTCCCACTGCGCCCAGCGGTCGATGAACGGGACGACATCGGTGATCTCGCTGCCGTCCGTCGCGATCTGGCTGCGGTAGAACAGCCAGCCCGTCATCGCCGCCGCGACGTACACCGCGACCCGGCTCAGCAGCCAGATGCCCAGCGCCTCGCGGTCGGCCCCGCTCAACCGGTCGGACCAGTGCTGCCGATCGCGCGGGTCGGTCGCCGCCGGCGCCGTCTCGGTGGGCGCCGTCATGCCAGCTCGCGATCAGCACGGGGTGACCCCGTGCCAGACCTCCTGGCACGGGGTGGCCCCGTGCCAGGACCGGCGGGTGGGTCGTCGGCCCACGGGAAGACCGGGTCGTCGTCGCCGGTCTGGCGGACGGGGTCGTGCTCGGGCTGGAGCACGTCCCGGACGATCATGAGCGCGACCCAGAGGATCCCGGCGACGTGCCCCACGATTGCGGCGTAGTAGAACCGCACCGCCGTGCCGTCGGCGAGGAACCCGGACAGGTGCAGCCAGATGGCCAGCCAGTAGATGACCTCGGTTGCCTGCCAGATCAAGAAGTCGCGCCACCTCGGTCGAGCCAGGACGGCCAGCGGCAGGAGCCACAACGCGTACTGGGGTGAGTAGACCTTGTTGACGAGCAGGAACGCCGCGACGACGAGGAACGCGAGCTGGGCCACCCGCGGCCGGCGCGGCGCGGTGAGCCCGAGCCAGGCGACGCCGACGCAGGCCGCCGCGAACAGGCCGAAGATCGTCGCGTCCAGCAGACTGCTCGGGAACGGGTAGCCGGCGAGCTGGAGGAGGTAGAACACCGAGCCGAGCTCGCCGCCACGCTGGTCGTTGAACCGCCAGAACTCCGTCCAGCCGTCGCGCGCACCGAGGAAGACCGGCGCGTTCACCAGCGCCCAGGAGACGACCGTGGCACCGACGACCCGAGCCAGCTCCCTGGTGCGACCGGTGCGCAGGCACAGCACGAAGAGCGGCCCGAGCAGGAACAGCGGATAGAGCTTCGTGGCCATCCCGAGCCCGATGAGGACACCCGCCAGGACCGGTCGCCGGCGTGACCAGGCCAGGAGCGCGCCGGTCGTCAGGGCGACGGCGAGCAGGTCCCAGTTGATCAGGCCGGACAGCACGAGGACGGGCGCGAGCGCGAACATGGCCGCGTCCCAGGGCCGCCGACCGAGCAGGCGGACCAGGACGATCACCGTGACGACGGCCGAGGTGATCATGAGGAGCGCGGTGAGGTCGAAGAACCGGACGGCGCCGCCGTCGATCGATCCGGCGGTCCGGGCGACCGCGGCGGTGATCCACATGACGAAGCCGATCAGCACCGGGTACTCGAGGACCGGGTACGCCCCGGTGTCGAAGTACGGGATGTT
>JACCYY010000338.1 GCA_013696235.1 Sporichthyaceae bacterium
GGCGAGTTGGCCAAGCAGCTCGATGAGGCGGCCCGGGCCGACGCCGCGCGCAGCCGGGCCCAGGCCGCTCGCGACAGCGCGGGACGGTCCGGCGGCTCGAGCTTCACGGGCGGCTCGAGCCGGTCGATCGGGTCGTCGTGGCGGAGCTCGGGCTCGTCGTGGTCGAGCGGCGGCTCGCGGAGCCGATCGAGCGGCGGCTCTCGCGGAGGTGGGGGTGGCAGCCGGAGCTCCGGCGGCCGCCGCGGCGGCGGATCCCGCCGCTGACCAACCGTCGGGCTTGCGGGGTGAACCGTCGGCGCGGGACCGTACGTAAATCCAAGCTGAGCGATCCTGACGAGCCGATCGGAGCCGCTCGTGATCCCGGAGACCGTGTTCGGACTGCCCTTCCACGTCTTGGTCAACCACGGCGCTGTGGTCCTCGTGCCGCTGGCTGCGCTGGGTGTGATCGCGATCGCCGTCGTGCCGCGCTGGCGGGAACGATACGGAGTGCTGGTCGCCGGTCTGACGGTGGTCGCCTCGCTCACCACGTTCGTCACGGTCGCCTCGGGCGAGACGTTCGAGCGCTCGCTCACCGAGGCTGGTCAGCTCGGTGGGCCCGTGGCGGACAAGGTCGAGGAGCACAAGTCACTCGGCAACCTGCTCCGGTGGTACGTGCTCGTGCTGGCGGTCGCCGCGGTGGCGATGGTGGTGCTGGTCCGGCGCAACGTGGCGCGCAACGTCGTCCTGATCGTGGCAGTGGTGGCGGTGGTCGCCGCCGGCGCCTCGGTCGTCCAGGTGGTCCGGACCGGGCACACCGGATCCACCGCGGTCTGGAACCCGGCCGGCTAGCGCGACCGCGCGATCCCCAGCGGATCGTCAGGCGTCGGAGGGCGCGAGCCGGCTCCCCAGCAGGCGGCGGAACGAGTCGAGCCGGGCGGGTTCCACCACCCCGGCGGTGATCGCGTCGTCCAGCGCGCAGTCCGGCGAGTCAGCGAGGTGCGTGCACCCACGGGGGCAGTCCTGCGCTGCAGTAGCGAGGTCGCCGAAGCCGCGAAGGACGTCGCCCGGCGTCACGTGGGCGAGTCCGAAGCTGCGCAGCCCCGGGGTGTCGACGACCCACCCGCCGAAGGGGAGCCGCAGCGCGACCGCGGACGTCGAGGTGTGCCGCCCTCGTCCGGTAACCGCGTTCACGACGCCCGTCGTGCGCAGCGCAGTCGGAACGAGCGCGTTCACGAGCGTGGACTTGCCGACCCCGGAGTGCCCGACCAGGACCGTGACCCGTCCGGCCAGGGCCGTACGGACAGCGGCCAGGTCGCCGCCGCGGGTTGCGACGACCATCGCGACACCCAGCGGCTGGTAGAGCTCGAGGAGGACGTCCGGCGGCTGCAGGTCGACCTTGGTCACGATGAGCAGCGGCTCCAGCCCGGCGTCGAACGCTGCGACGAGGCACCGGTCGATCAGCCGCGGACGCGGCTCGGGGTTGGCCACGGCGGTGACCACGGCGAGCTGCTCGGCGTTCGCGACGATCACCCGCTCCACCGGGTCGTCGTCGTCGGCCGTACGACGCAGCACCGAGCGTCGCGGCTCGACCCGGATCAGGCGCGCGATGGCGTCCACCTCCCCGGAGGTGTCGCCGACGAGCCCGACCCGGTCGCCCACGACGACCCCCGTACGGCCGAGCTCGCGCGCCTTCTTCGCGACCACCTCCACGGCGTCGTCGCTCGTCCGCCCCGGCTCGCCGAGCAGGCAGGTGTAGCGACCGCGATCGACCGCGACGACCACGCCGGGGACTGCGTCGGCGTGGGCCGGGCGGTTGCGCGTGCGCGGGCGCGACCCCTTGCCGGGGCGGATCCGCACGTCCTCCTCGGTGTACTCCCGGCGACCGGAGCTCACCGCGCACCGGCCAGCATCGCCCGCCACATCGTGGAGAACGCTGGCATGGTCTTGCCGACCGCGCCGGCGTCCTCGACCTCGACGCCGGGGACGACGAGGCCGAGCAACGCACCGGCCATCACCATGCGGTGGTCCGCGTACGTCCGGAAAATGCCACCGTGGAGCGGCCGCGGACGGATCGCGAGTCCGTTCGAGCGCTCGTCGACCTCGGCGCCCCGAGTTGACAGCTCGTCGGCGAGCGCCCGCAGCCGGTCGGTCTCGTGGCCGCGCAGGTGCCCGATGCCCCGAAGGTAGGACGGACCGTCGGCAACCGCCGCGAGGGCCGCCAGCACGGGTGTCAGCTCGCCGACATCGTGGAGGTCGACGTCGAACCCCCGCACGACGTCCCCGCCGGTCGCGACGAGCCCGTCGCCGGTCATGGTCATGTCCGCGCCGGCGATCTGGAGGAGCTCTCGGAGCCGGTCACCGGGTTGCGTGGTGCGGTCGGGCCACCCCTCGACCACGACTCGGCCACCAGTGATCACCGCCGCGGCGAGGAACGGCGCCGCGTTGGACAGGTCGGGCTCGACCTCGATCCGGCCGCCGGCGATGGGTCCGGGGGCGACCCGCCAGGTGTTCGCCTCGCCGTCGTCGACGACGACACCGCGGTCTCGGAGCATCGCGACCGTCATCTCGACGTGCGGACGGGAGGGCAGCGGCTTGCCGTCGTGGTGCACGGTGACCCCGGCGTCGTAGCGCGCACCAGCCAGCAGCAGGCCGGAGACGAACTGCGAGGAGGCAGACGCGTCGAGCGTCACGCAGCCCCCGGGCACAGTGCAGGTACCGGTCACCGTGAACGGGAGCCGGTCGCCGTCAGCGGCTCCGACTCGGACGCCCAGACCTCGCAGCGCGCCGAGCAACGCCCCCACGGGTCGAGATCGCGCAGCCGGGTCGCCGTCGAAGGAGACCGCGCCGTCGGCGAGCCCGGCGATGGGTGGGACGAAGCGCATGACCGTCCCGGCCAGCCCGCAGTCGATAGCCACTGGGCCGCGGAGCGGGCGGGGCTGGATCCGCCAACCGCCATCCGTCTCGTTCACGACCGCCCCGAGATGCTCGACCGCAGCGACCATCAGCGCGGTGTCACGGGCCACCAGCGGGTGGGAGACCACGAGCGGTTCCGCGGCCAGCGCACCGAGCACGAGCGCCCGGTTGGTCATCGATTTCGAGCCGGGCAGGCGAACGGTCGCTTGGACCGGGCCGGACGCCGTCGGCGCGGGCCAGAGCCCGGTTGTCAACGGGTCGGGCTCAAGCAGCGATCCTGGCTTTGGTCTCGGCGCGCAACAACTTGGCCTCCTGCTTGGCCGCCCGGGTGGCCAGCTTGGTCTCTCGACGAGCGCGGCCCGACAGCCGTCTGGTGGACTGCTGCAGGTCGTCGCTGGCGCGCCGGGCCCGCCAGGCCAGCCCCGGCTGGCCCTCGGTGTCCACCGCGGCGAGCAGGAGACCACCGAGGAGACCGATGCCCTTGAGGAAGTGCTGCCGCTGGTTTCGGCGAGCCTCGCCGTCGGGCTCTTCCCAGAAGCGGTGACCGGCGAGCGTCTGCGGGATCAGCGTGGCCGCCAGCGCCGCCGCGGACAGGCGCGGGAGGAACCCGGCGCATAGCGCGACACCACCCGCGACCTGAGTCGCGCCGCTCAACCGGACCAGCGTCACCGTGTCGCTCGGCAGCTGCGGAAACATGCGCGTCAGGGTCGGCGTGACCGACTCGGCTGCCTTCGCCCGCGGAGCCGGATCACGGAGGGCATCGATCCCACCGAGGACGAACACGGATGCGAGCATCGGACGGGCGGCGCGGCGCACGAGAGTCATGGGTCAATCATGCACCCCGCCACTGGTTCCGGAACATGCCAGAGTGCAGGGCATGTGTGGGCGGTACTCAGCCAGCCGCAGCGCGGAGGACCTCGTCCGTGCATTCGAGGTGGACGAGGTGGCCGGTGTCGACGAGCTCGACGAGGGCGAGCTCGCGGCTCGCTGGAACGTCGCGCCAACCGATGACGTGTACGCCGTCCTCGAGCGCGCACCGCGAGGTGAGCCCGAGGCCGCACCGAGACGCGTGCTCCGCCCGGTGCGGTGGGGTCTGGTGCCGTCGTGGGCGAAAGACCCCAAGATCGGCAGCCGCCTCATCAATGCGCGCGTCGAGACGCTGGCCGCCAAGCCGGCGTTCAAGAAGGCCTTGGTCGCACGGCGCTGCGTCCTTCCCGCGGACGGCTACTACGAGTGGTACCAAACCACGGGGGACTCCGCGCCCGAGGCTGGGCCGAAGAACAAGAGGAAGCAGCCGTTCTTCATCCGGCCCCGCGACGGAGGCATCCTCGCGCTGGCCGGGCTGTACGAGCTGTGGCGCGACGACCGCTACGAACGGGACGACCCACGCGCCTGGCTGTGGAGCGCCACGGTGATCACCACGGAAGCGACCGACGACCTCGGGAGGATCCACGACCGGATGCCGATGTTCGTCGAGGCAGCGCAGGTCGACGCCTGGCTCGATCCTGAGCGAACCGACGTCGAAGACCTGCAGCGCCTCCTGGTGCCAGCTGCCCCCGGCCGGCTGGTTGCCTACCCGGTGTCGACCGCAGTCGGGAATGTGCGCAACGAAGGCCCTGCCCTGGTCGAGCCGATCCCCGCCGAGGAGTCACTCGTCGACGTCCAGCCGACAGCGATCGGCGACACGCTCTTCTAAGACGACCGTCCGGACCGATCTACTGGGCCGATGCGCGACGAGCTGATGGTCTCGACGCCGATCGGTGCGGCGCGGGTGGTTGCGGATCTGGCCGTCCGCGCGCGCTGGACGCTCGTGCTCGGCCACGGTGCCGGCGGCGGCGTCGAGGCTCGCGACCTGGCCGCGATCGCGTCCGCACTGCCGGCCCGACGGGTGAGCGTCCTGCGGGTCGAGCAGCCCTGGCGGGTCGCAGGTGGCCGGGTCGCGCCCGCGCCGGCCAGGCTCGACCTCGCCTGGCGGGCGGTGCTGGCTGAGCTCGCCGGCCAGCGACCGGCGTGGACGGAGGGACGGCTCGTCGTCGGGGGTCGCAGCGCAGGGGCCAGGGTCGCCTGCCGGACCGCGCTGTCCACCGGCGCTGCCGCTGTGCTGGCCCTCGCGTTCCCGCTGCACCCGCCGGGCCGGCCCGGGGCGAGCCGGGCGGAGGAGCTGCTCGGGACCGGCCTGCCGACACTGGTCGTGCAGGGGGAGCGCGATCCTTTCGGCACGACGGAACAGCTGCCGGGCGGGCCCCGGTCCGTGGCCATCCCGTACGCGGATCATGGTTTTTCCGTCCCGCGGCGCGCGCCGCTCACGCAGATCGAGGCGCTCAAGCTGATCACCGACGCGGTCGCCAGGTGGCTGGCCCGGCTGCCGGGGTGACGTTCGGCCGGGGCCGGACGCCGGGAATGCTCGTCGGGAGGGTGCTGTTGGCGCATCGAGGCCGAACCGGGCCCGTTGGAGGATCTGGATGCTCGCCGCCGTACTCACCCTGCCGGGCGCGGACCTCGGCCGGGACCCGCTGCCGCGCCTCGTCGGCGGCCGGGCGCGACTAGGCTCGTCGATCGTGGCACTCCCGGACCCGCACGACCCGCACGACCCGGCCGATCCCCAGACGATCGACGTCAGCGTCGACGTCGAGGAGGTCGTCGACATCGCGACGGAGAGCGTCGAGGCACGTTCGGCCCGCTTCGAGCGCGATGCGCTGCCGTTCCTCGACGCGCTGTACGCCGCCGGGCTGCGGATGACTCGCAATCCGGCCGATGCCGAGGACCTCGTGCAGGAGACCTTCGCGAAGGCGTACGCGTCGTTCCACCAGTTCCGACCCGGCACGAACCTCAAGGCCTGGCTCTACCGGATCCTCACCAACACGTTCATCAACAGCTACCGCAAGCAGCAGCGCCAGCCCAAGGTGTCCGGGAACGAGGACGTCCAGGACTGGCAGCTCGCACGGGCGGAGTCCCACCAGTCGACCGGACTCCGGTCGGCGGAGGCCGAGGCGCTCGAGCACCTGCCCGACTCCGACGTCAAGTCCGCACTCCAGTCGATCCCCGAGGACTTCCGGATCGCGGTGTATCTCGCTGACGTCGAGGGCTTCGCGTACAAGGAGATCGCCGAAATCATGGGCACCCCGATCGGCACCGTGATGTCGCGCTTGCACCGAGGACGCCGCCAGTTGCGTGGACTGCTCCACGAGTACGCCGCCGAGCGCGGGCTCGCGCCGGCCGGCGAGGCAAGGAGTACGTGATGGGCTGCAGCGATTCCGATGACCTCGACTGCGTCGACGCCCTGGAGCGGGTCTACCTGTTCCTCGATGGCGAGATCGG
>JACCYY010000147.1 GCA_013696235.1 Sporichthyaceae bacterium
CTGGCCAGGTCGCCGCGGGCAGTCGTCAGCGGGCCAGCACGAGCGTTCGGCGGCAGCTCGAGTGTTCGCGGCCGGCTCACGGCGGCCACCGTACCCGGCGTGTCGCTCGAGTGACGCGTGGGACCAAAGGGGCACGATGGAGCGGCTCGCTGGAGACCGTACGGACGAGGGGGTGGCGCGATGGACCGCAACGGCGTGCCTCCGGCCGTCCGGCGGGGACCAGCCGCCGTGCTCGCCTCGTCCGGCGTCGTGCTCCTCGTCACCGTGCTCGCAGCCGTCGGGGTGCTCGACGCACCGGACGCCACCGCGCGGACCGTGACGGCACCGGTGCGCCCTGTGGACGCGGCGATCGCGCGGCTCCTGCTCGCCAACGGTGAGCTCATGGGTGCGCTCGACCAGCCCGCGCAGGACTCCGCCACCCCGGCGCCGCTCGTCCGAGCCGATGCGGTGGCCGTCCCGGAACCGGCCGCTGACCCGACCGCGCTCCCGCCGGGCTCGGGCGAGGGCATGCGGGTCGTCTACGCGATCAACGGCCAGCGGGTGTGGCTGGTCGGCTCCGACGGAGACGTGTCGCGGACCTACCCCGTGTCTGGTCGCCTCGACCGACCGCTGCCCGGCGAGTACGAGGTCTACTCCCGGTCGCCGACGGCAACGAGCTACACCGGGAACGAGACGATGGACTACATGGTCCGGTTCGCCAGGGGAGAGCGGGCCGCGATCGGCTTCCACGACATCCCGGTCGACGCGGCCGGTGTCGAGGTGCAGACCACGGAGCAGCTGGGCCAACCGCTGTCGGCCGGGTGCATACGGCAGGCGCTCGAGGACGCGATCGCGCTGTGGGACTTCGCCCCGGTCGGCACGAGAGTCGTCGTCATCGCCTGACCGGCTCGACGCGGGTCGCCTCGAGCCGGCTGACCTCAGGACCCGCCGCTCGAACCCGACTCGCTGCTGGTGCTGCCCACGTCGGTCCCGGTCGCAGCGTCACCCGATGAGCTGCCGCCACCGCGTCCACCGCGGCGACGCCGGCGACGTGGCGTGCGGGGCTCGCCATCGGCCGACCTGGTCTGGTCGTCCGAGGCTCCGTCCGTCGCCGAGGCACCCGCCATCGACTCCTCCGGCGTCGAGTCCGACGCCGTGGTGTGGTCCGCACCCGTCGGGTCGAGCTGGCCGGTCGGACTCGGCGAGCGCGGCTCGCCGTCGACACCGGCCGAGGTGCCTCCCCGCGTCCGGCGACGCGTCCGCGGCGTGCGGGTGCTGGGCGGGCGCTCCTCTGCCGCGGTGTCTGATCCGCGGGAGCGGCTGTCTCGGCTGGAGCCGGACGCGCGGTCGCGGCTGCCCCGGCCCGAGCCGGACCCGCGGTCGCGATCACTGCGACCGCCCGAGCCCGATCGGCCGGAGCCGCCCCGGCTCGCACTGTCCCGTGCCGATCCGCCGCGTGACTTGCCGGTCTCGCCGAGATCCTCGAGCTCCTCGGCGTCGAGCCCGGCCCGGGTGCGCTGGCTCCGCGGGAGCCGTCCGGTGACGCCCGGCGGGATGCCGAGGTCGTGGGCGAGCTTCGGTGAGGTGGAGTAGGTCTCCTCGGGCTCCGGGTACGGCAGCGCGAGGGCGGTGTTGATCATGCCCCAACGGGCCAGGTCGTCCCAGTCGACGAACGTGATGGCGATGCCAGAGGCACCGGCGCGCCCGGTCCGGCCGATGCGGTGCAAGTAGGTCTTCTCGTCCTCGGGGCACTGGTAGTTGATCACGTGGGTGACGCCTTCGACGTCGATCCCACGGGCCGCCACGTCGGTCGCCACCAGAACGTCGACCTTCCCGGCGCGAAACGCCCGAAGCGCCTGCTCGCGCGCACCCTGGCCGAGGTCGCCGTGGACCGCGGCGGAGGCGAAGCCGCGGTCGCCGAGCTCGTCGGCCACCTTCTGCGCGGTGCGCTTCGTCCGGCAGAAGATCATCACAAGCTTGCGGTTCTCGGCCTGCAGGACGCGGGCGAGCATCTCGACCTTGTCCATGGCGTGCGCCCGGTAGACGAACTGCGCGGTCGCCGGCACGATCATGCCCTCGTCCGGTGACTCGGCCCGGATGTTCATCGGGTGGCGCATGTAGCGGCGGGCGAGCGCGACCACCGCCGACGGCATGGTCGCCGAGAACAGCATTGTCTGGCGTAGCTCGTGGGTGCGGCTCACCAGGTTCTCGACGTCGTTGAGGAAGCCGAGGTCGAGCATCTCGTCGGCCTCGTCGAGCACGAGCACCTTCACGTGGGACAGGTTGAGGTAGCCCTGGTTGGCAAGGTCGAGCAACCGGCCGGGCGTCCCCACGACGACGTCGACGCCCTTCCGCAGGGCATCGATCTGCGGCTCGTACGCGCGCCCGCCGTAGACGGTCAGGACCCGGGCGCCGCGGGTGCTGCCCGCGAGCGCGATGTCCCCGGAGACCTGGATCGCCAGCTCGCGGGTCGGCGCGATGACCAAGGCCTGCGGCTTCCCCGCATCGACCACGAGGTCGAAGTCCCGGTCACCGGCCACGACGATGCGCTGCAGCAGGGGGATGCCAAAGGCCAGCGTCTTGCCGGTGCCCGTGCGCGCCTGGCCGATGAGGTCGTTGCCCATCAGTGCGATGGGCAGCGTCATCTCCTGGATGGGGAACGGGTGCACGATCCCCACCGCTTCGAGGGCATCGGCAGTGGCCGGCAGGACGCCGAGATCGCGGAACGTGGTGGTGGGTACAGCCTCAGACAAGATTCAGACTCTCTGCAAATGAACGACTGTGCATGGTAACGGGTGGATCGGCCGCAGCATCGCCGCTCGGGCCCAGCGTGCCTCCGGCCGCGGTTACGCTCGTGCCCGATGACTGAGACTCCCACTGCTCCGGATCCGCTGGCCGACCCGGACTTCCGCCAAGCCGTCGCTGACCTCCTCGGCGTGCTCGCGTACGGCGAGCTGACCGCGTTCCACCGGCTCGCCGACGACGCCCGGCTAGCCCCGACGATCACCGACAAGGCGGCACTCGCGGCGATGGCAGTCGCGGAGTTCGGCCACTTCGAGCGGCTGAACGCCAGACTGCTCGAGCTCGGCGCCGATCCCGAGGAGGCGATGCGGCCGTTCGTCGCCGCCCTCGACGGCTTCCACGACAAGACTGCACCGGCGGACTGGTTCGAGAGTCTCGTCAAGGCCTACGTGGGCGACGGCATCGCGTCGGACTTCTACCGTGCGATGGCTGACTACGTCGATGTCGACACCCGCAGGCTGGTGGTCGAGGTGCTCGCCGACACAGGCCACGCGGGGTTCGCGGTGGACCGGGTACGCGCCGCGATCGCCGCCGACGCAAAGCTCGGTGGGCGGCTCGCGCTGTGGGGACGCCGACTGCTCGGCGAGGCGCTCGCGCAGGCGCAGCGCGTGGCCGCCGAGCGGGACACCCTGACGCCGCTGTTCACCGGTGGTCCGGACCGACCCGGTGCCGACCTGGTGGAGCTCGCGCGGATCTTCAACCAGCTCACCGAGGCACACACCCGTCGAATGGCCTCGCTCGGCCTGTCCGC
>JACCYY010000346.1 GCA_013696235.1 Sporichthyaceae bacterium
CGGAGAGCCTCGGGCTCGATCCGCCGGGCAGAAGCCACTGACGGCACACGCCGCGAACCCACTTGCCCACGCGTTGGGCCACGACCCGTCAGACGCCCCGCTCGGCGCGCCGTACCGACCGTTCACCGAACACTCCCGAGCGACCACTCGGACCGCCGTCTAGTACCCAGCACAGTGAGCGTTGCGGCACCCATGCGGCGGCCAGCAGCAGCCGCCCACCTCACCGGGAGGCCATGTGAGCACGGTCGGACGCCCAGATGCGCAGGTACCGGCCCCGACGGGGGATGCGTACGCGCGCGTCCACGCCGACCCGAGGTACGTCGAGCTGCGCAAGCGGCATCGCAGCTTCGTCGTCCCGGTGGCCGGACTCTTCCTCGGTTGGTACTTCCTGTACGTCCTGATGGCCGACTATGCCCACGACTTCATGAGCACCAAGGTCCTCGGCAACATCAACATCGGACTGATCTTCGGCCTGCTCCAGTTCGTCTCCACGTTCGCGATCACCATGTGGTATGTCCGATTCGCCGACCGGAAGCTCGACCCGCTCGCGGACGAGCTACGCAACGAGGTCGAGGGGGGACCGGCATGAGCAGCTCGGGCATGGTTAGCGCAGCCGTGACCGAGACGATCGGCGAGCCGATCGTCAACATCGGGATCTTCCTGCTGTTCGTGGCGGTGACGCTGGTCATCGTGTTCCGGGCCAGCCGCAACAACCGCACAGCCGCGGACTACTACGCCGCCGGTCGGTCGTTCACCGGACCCCAGAACGGCACGGCGATCTCTGGTGACTACCTCTCCGCCGCTTCGTTCCTCGGCATCGCCGGTGCGATCGCCATCAACGGGTACGACGGCTTCCTCTTCTCGATCGGGTTCCTCGTCGCCTGGCTGGTCGCGCTGCTGCTCGTCGCCGAGCTCATGCGCAACACCGCACGCTTCACGATGGCGGACGTCTTGTCGTTCCGGCTCCGCGAGCGACCCGTACGAATGGCTGCCGCGACCTCGACGCTCGCTGTGTCGTTCTTCTACCTCCTCGCCCAGATGGCCGGCGCCGGTGGACTGGTCGCGCTGCTGCTCGGCGTGACCGACAAGGCCGGCCAAGCGCTCGTGATCGCGGTCGTCGGCATCATCATGATCATCTATGTCCTGGTCGGTGGCATGAAGGGCACGACCTGGGTGCAGATCGTCAAGGCAGCGCTGTTGATCACCGGTGCCGGCATCATGACGCTCTGGGTGCTGGGAAAGTACGGCTTCAACCTCTCGGCGCTGCTCGGCGACGCGATCGCTGCTGGCGGGGAGACGGGCGCCGCGCTGATCGAGCCGGGCAAGCAGTACGGCGCGACCGGCACGAGCCGCCTGGACTTCATCTCGCTGTCCATCGCCCTCGTGCTGGGAACGGCCGGACTACCGCACATCCTCATGCGCTTCTACACGGTGCCGACGGCCAAGGAGGCCCGTCGCTCGGTGGTCTGGGCCATCTGGCTGATCGGCATCTTCTACCTGTTCACCCTCGTGCTCGGCTACGGCGCTGCCGCGCTGGTCGGCCCGGAGACGATCGCGGCGGCACCGGGCGCAGCGAACTCTGCTGCGCCGCTGCTCGCGTTCGCGCTCGGCGGCACGCTGCTGCTCGGCTTCATCGCCGCCGTGGCCTTCGCGACGATCCTCGCGGTCGTCGCCGGTCTCACGATCACGGCGAGCGCGTCATTCGCCCACGACGTGTACGCCAACGTGATCAAGAGGGGCGAGGTCGCACCTGACGCCGAGGTCAAGGTCGCTCGCCGGACCGCAGTGGTGATTGGTGTCGTCGCGATCGGCGGCGGCATCCTCGCCAACGGGCAGAACATCGCGTTCCTCGTCGCCCTGGCGTTCGCGGTCGCGGCGAGTGCCAACCTGCCGACGATCCTCTACTCGCTGTTCTGGAAGCGGTTCAACACCCGAGGGGCGTTGTGGAGCATCTACGGCGGCCTGATCAGCTGCGTCACGCTGATCGTCTTCTCGCCGGTGGTCTCGGGCAAGCCGATCAGCGAGGCGACCGGCCGCAGCCCCTCGATGCTGCAACCCCCGATCGACTTCCAGTGGTTCCCGCTGGACAACCCCGGGCTGGTCTCGATCCCGCTGGCGTTCTTCCTCGGCTGGCTCGGCAGCGTGACCAGCAAGGAACCGACCTCTACCCGGGCCATCGAGATGGAGGTTCGCGCCTTCACCGGCATCGGCGCGGAGAAGGCCACGGGCCACTGACCCGGCTGGAATGATCGCGTCTACTGGAGGTCCTCTCGCACTGGATGGTGAGGGGCACAACCCTCCCGATGTACGGCGACCGCTGGTAGACGTGATCCTTCCGAGCACCGAGGAGAGTTTCGTGAGCGACACCGACCCCGGGCCGACGCTGTCGAACCTCATGCACGAGGAGCGACGGTTCCCACCACCGGAGGACTTCGCGGCGAACGCCAACGTGACGGCCGACGTGTACGAACTGGCCGCCGCCGACCGGGTGGGTTTCTGGGAGGAGCAGGCCCGACGCCTGGACTGGGCCCAGGACTGGGACACGGCACTGGACTGGAGCAACCCGCCGTTCGCGAAGTGGTTCGTCGGCGGGAAGCTCAACGCTGCGGTGAACTGCCTCGACCGCCACGTCGCCGCCGGCCGCGGCGACAAGGTCGCCTTTTTCTGGGAGGGGGAGCCGGGCGACCGCCGCACCCTCACCTACGCGGACCTGCTGACCGAGGTCTGCCGCTGCGCCAACGCCTTGCGGGAACTGGGCGTCGGCCGCGGCGACCGGGTCGCGATCTACCTGCCGATGATCCCCGAACTCGCGATCGCGATGCTCGCCTGCGCCCGGATCGGGGCGCCGCACACGGTGGTTTTCGGCGGTTTCTCGGCCGAGTCGCTGCGG
>JACCYY010000150.1 GCA_013696235.1 Sporichthyaceae bacterium
GTGCGCCACCATCCGAGCGATCGCGGTGGGCTAGCAGCCAGAGCTCTGGCGTGCCTCGTGCGGCTCAGCCCAGGGTTGCGTGCTGCCGGAGCCAGGCGAGGGCTGCCGCGCCGGAGCTCAGCACCGAGACGTGCCCGTCGTCTGGGCGTAGCCAAAGCTGTGCCGCGGGGCTCTGGCGGGCGAGCCACCTGCTGTGCGCGCTGGGCACGATCCGATCCTCTCCGCCGTGCAGGAGCAGGAGTGGCGAGCTGATCGGCCCGGGGTCGAATCCCCACGGGGCGACGTACGCGAGGTCGTCGTCCACCATCCCGCCCAGGCCGCCTCGGATGGCTTGCCCGGCGACGTCGACCAGCCAGGACCAATCACTCGCAATTGCAGCATGGTCGGCCGGCGTGAACTGGTCCGGATCGAACTCGGTGGACACCAAGTGGTCCTCGAGCACCTCGCGTCCGCGGGCCGCGGCGCGAAGTTCAGCCGCGCCGGCCTCCGCCATGCCGGCGTACCAGTCCAGCTCCCCGGCGGCCAACGGCGCCAGTCCGGACACGCAGACCGCGCCCAGGACGCGATCCGGCCGGAGCGCGCTGCAGACCAGGGCGTGTGGGCTCCCACCGGAATGACCCATGACCGCGAACCGCCCGATCCCCAGTGCATCGGCGATGTTGGAGACATCAGCCGCCGCGGATGCGATGTCCCGGCCGGGGTGCGGAGTCGATCCGCCGTATCCAGGCCGGTCGTAGGACACCCAGCGGATACCGAGCCTGGTTGCGGCCGGGAACAACGGTTCCGGTGGCGCGCCGATGTTGGGCGTGCCGTGGTGCCAGAAGACTGCGAGGCGGTCGCTGGACTCAGCCGAAGCGGTGTCGTACACGTGCAGCTTGCGCCCATCGCGCAGCTCGAGATCGGTCTCGGTGACCACCCGCCGAGACTAATGATCGTCACGAGGCAGCGACTGCCCGTGCCGACTCAGCTGGTGACGTCGCGGGTGGTGAAGTTGGCCCAGGCCATGCCGAGCAGCACGACGACGTACACGCCCTGGACCAGGAACCCGCGTTCGATGTCGCGCCAGAGGATCGGGTCGCGGAAGAAGTCCACCCAGGCGAGCCAGTACCGCGTCGGGAGGTAGTCGCGCACGTTGTCCGCGGCGTCCAGCGTCACCAGCACGGTGCTTCCGACCAGCGCGCTCAGCCCGCCGAGCGCGGCGGCGAGCGGTGAGTCGGTCAGGGTGGACAGGAAGAACGCCACCGAGGCGACGCCCAGCATCGACCAGCCGACGTACAAGATCGTCAGGACCGTACGGATGCCGAGCTGCGACGGTGAGAGCGGCGTCCCCGACACCGTCGTGGTCGCGACCACGGGGCCGGAGCCGAGCAGGTTGAGCCCGACGACCAGTGCGGTGATCGACACCGCGAAGACTGCGACCAGGACGAACAGCGTGATCGACGAGAGCTTTGCGACGAGCAGACGCGTACGGCCGACCGGTCGGACCAGGAGGTAGCGCAGCGTCCCGGTCGTCGCCTCCCCGGCGATCGACTCGCCGGCGACGATCGAGACAGCGATGGGCAGGAAGATCGGCAGCACGATCCCCAGCGCGGCGGCCGGGTAGAGCGCACCGTTGGAAAGCACGGCCGACAGGAAAGCCGGTCCTTCGCCGGGGCGTGGGCCGATGTCGGTGAGGCTGAGGAAAACCGCGACCACCGTCGGCAGGAGGCAGAGCAGGAAGATCGACACCCACGTACGGCGGCGGCCGAACAGCTTCCGGATCTCGACCACGATCATGGCTGCAGCTGCTCCGTCCGGTGGCCGTCCCCGTCGACGCGGTCCGAGCCGTGGCTGGTCAGGCCGAGCACGACGTCCTCGAGCGTCCGCCGCTCGGGCGCGGCCTCGTGCACGGCGATCCGGGCCTGCACCAGCCGGGCGGTCGCCTCGGCCACCGTCGTACCGGCGAGCACCAGCCGGTCGCCGTCGCGGCCGACCACCCGACCGTCGAGCAGCCCGACCGCGCCGGCCGGGTCCCCCACGCGGACGAGCGTCCGTCCGGTCTCACCGCGGAGCTCGGTGAGGGCCGCCTGGGCCACCAGCCGGCCGCGGTCGACCACGCCGACCCGGGTGCACAGCTGCTCGACCTCCGCCAGCAGGTGGCTGGACATGAAGATCGTCGTGCCCGCCCGGTTCAGCCCGACGAGCAGCTCGCGGATCTCGCGGATGCCCTGCGGGTCGAGGCCGTTGGTCGGCTCGTCCAGCACGAGCAGCCGGGGCCGGCCGAGCAGGGCCGACGCGATGCCGAGGCGCTGGCGCATCCCAAGCGAGTACGTCTTCACCGGTCGGCGGCCGATCGAGGCGAGACCGACCTGCTCGAGCACCTCGCCGACCCGCTGCCGGCGGTTGCGCCGGCTGGCTCGATCGGTCGGCGGTCCGGAGGCGTCGAGGATCGTCAGGTTCGTCCGCGCCGACAGATGGGGGTAGGCGGCCGGGTTCTCGACCAGCGCGCCGACCTCGGGCAGCACGTCGCGCACGTGCTTCGGGATCGGCTCGCCCAGCACCTCGATCTCGCCGCGCGTCGCGTACACGAGGCCGAGCAGCATCCGGACCGTCGTGGTCTTGCCCGATCCGTTCGGGCCGAGGAAGCCGTACCGGTCGCCCTCGCGCACGTCGAGATCGACGCTGTCGACCGCGAGGACCCGGCCGAACCGCTTGGTCAGCCCGTGGGTGGTGATCATGGTCGTCGTCGCGGCGGCGGGTCCGCCAGCAGCTCGGTCGCGGCGGCCTCGAGCGTCTCGGGGGTGACGAAGCCGGCCAGGAGGTACGCGTGCTCTCGGTCGGACCCGCGCGCAACGACGGCGTTGAGCACGCTGCTGGTCACGAGCACGGCCTCGCCACCGGCTGGGTCGAGGGGCAGCGCACCGGCCGTCACGGCGCGGTCGAGGATGTCATCGGCCAGGTCGGGCGCCAGCGGGAGCAGTGCGAACCGGACCAGCCCCTCGCCGTACGTCGCGGTCCCGCCGAGCAGGCTTCGCGATGCCGACAACCCGGCCAGCGAGCCGGGCAGCCGCCAGGGCGCGTAGAGGTCGACGGCGGCCGCGAGGTCCGGCGTCGTCGTCCGGTCGACCCGGGCGTCCCGCGGGAACGGTGCCAGCAGGAGGTCCTCGTCCGGCTGGGTGAGGTCGAGCTGGAGGAAGCGTGACTCCAGCGCCTCGAACCCGTCGCGACCGACGACGTGCAGCTCCACCGGCAGGCCGCTGCCCACGTCGATCCAGATGTCGAGGCGCGCCACGGTGGTGCGCTCGTCGCCGGGCACGACGCGCAAGCCCGCCGCTGCTCGCCCGGCCACCCACCGATCCTCGAGCGGCTCGAGCCGGTCGGCGGGTCCCAGCCCGGCCAGGATCCGGCGAACCGCCTGCGGTGGCAGCAGGTCGTCCGCGCGCGGGAGGCGGGCGCCGTCCTGGCCGACCACGAACGTCAGCTCACGGTTCTCGTAGTCCCACCTGGCGGTGTCGCCGTTGAAGCCGTACGTGTCGACCTCGCCGTTCAGGCTCAGCGTGTCGACCCGCCAAGCGGACGAGGAGGACCACCAGACCCGGGTCTTGGTCGTGCTGCCGAACAGGGCCGGCACATCGCTGAGCCGAGGCAGGTCGGGCAGGCCGAGCGAGCCACGTGTCTGCGCGAGGCCCTGGTGGGCGACGTCGGAGGAGGCCAGTGCCAGCTCCACCAGCGCCGCGGGAGCGGGTCGTTCCGCCGGCTGGCTGGCGCGGTCGAGCACCATCGCGGCGCTGGGCACGACGGAGGGCAGGGCGATGGCCGCCGCCACGCCGATCCCCACGGCCGCCCAGCGCCAGCGCGTCCCGCGACCGACGACAGACATCACCCTCCTCACGTACGCGGGGTCCGATGGGTTCCCGTCGAGCGCCCGAGCTGCCGAACCTACGCGGCCGGAGGCGGGTGGGCATGCTGGGGCGATGGTGCGTAGGCGTCCAGAGACTCGGCCCGGCGAACGGTCGGGCACCACGGCGGCCGAGGTGCAGCCGGTGTCCGCGCAGGCCCGCTCGCTGCGCGGAGTCGCGATCCTTGGCCAGCACTGGGTGGACCTGACGTTCCTGCACTGGCGGGTTCACCCCGAGGCGGTCGCCCCGCTGCTCCCACCGGGCACCCGCCCGGATGTCCACGACGGATCGAGCTGGGTCGGGCTCATCCCGTTCCGGCTTCTCGGTGCGGGCTTGGGGCGAGGACGTGCGGTGCCGTGGCTCGG
>JACCYY010000354.1 GCA_013696235.1 Sporichthyaceae bacterium
AGGGTCCTGGCGGCCTGTACGTGCTCGGTGCGTTCGGGATCGAGATCTGGCTCCTGACTGCGTTCGTCGGCGCGAGCCTGGGCCACCTCGTCTGCGGCCTCGAGGTCCTGCGACTCGACCACCAGCCAATCGGGCTCTGGCGCGCCTTGATCCGGACCGGTCTGCTCTGCCTTCTGGTGCCGGCTGCGATCTGGGACCGTGACGGGCGCGGACTGCACGACAAGGCGGCCCGCACGGCTCTGGTGCGACGGCGCTGAACGGGAGACACCGATGACGTACAACCCGTACGGAGGTCCGCTCGCGGGGCGGCTCGACGAGCACATGATCGACAGCGTGGCGCTGCGCGACAACCCGCTCGGCGACGCCTCGCAGCGCCCTCTCCTCGTCTACACCCCGCCCGGCTACGACGAGACCGACCTCCGTTACCCGACCATCTACGTGCTCCAGGGCTACACCGGCGCAGTGTCGATGTGGCGCAACCGCACCGCCTACCGGCGGCCTTTCGTCGAGTCCGCCGACGCCGTCTTCGCCACCGGCGACGCGCCACCCGCGATCGTCGTGTACGTCGATGCCTGGACGGCGTACGGCGGAAGCCAGTACGTCGACTCGCCCGGCACGGGCCGCTACCACACCTACTTCTGCGACGAGGTGGTCCCGTACGTGGACGACCGGTACCGCACGCTTGCCGAGGCCGCACACCGCGGGGTGCAGGGCAAGTCCTCTGGCGGCTTCGGCGCGATGATCACCCCGATGCTCCGCCCGGACCTCTTCGGTGGGCTCGCGACCCACGCCGGGGACACGCTGTACGAGCACTGCTACCTCGGCGAGTTCGCCAAGTGCGCGCGCTACCTGCGTCGGTACGGCGGCGACATCTGGCGCTGGTGGGACGACTTCCAGGCCCGCGTGGCGAAGAATCTCGCGTTCACGGTCGACGGAGACCAGACCATGCTCCTGGTGCTGGGCTGCTCCGCCGCCTTCTCTGCCGCCGCCGACGGCACGCCGGAGCTCGCATTCGACCCGGTGAGCGGCACGGTTCGCGACCAGCAATGGGGGCGCTGGCTGGATTGGGACCCGGTCCGGATGGTGCCGACCTATGCTGACGCCATGCGCGGCATGCGCACGATCTGGATCGATGCCGGTACCCACGACGAGTGGTTCCTCGACCTCGGTGCGATCGCGTTCCGCCGGGCACTGCTCGACCACGCCGTCCCGACGCAGCGCATCCGTTTCGAGCTCTTCGACGCTGGGCACGGATCCATCGAGTACCGCTACCCGCTGTCGCTGGGGCACCTGGCCCGAACGCTCGCGGTCTGAACCGGACCTCGATCAAGCGAACGGGGCAAGCCGGGTAGCGTCGGCCAGACCGCAGGGCCTGGTAGCTCACCCGTCCAGGAGGATGTCCAGCGTGGCAGTGATCGAGGCACGGGGTCTCGGCAAGCGATACGGCTCGACGGTCGCCGTCGACGACCTCTCGTTCGACGTTCGCTCCGGTGGGGTGACGGGATTCCTCGGGCCGAACGGTTCGGGCAAGTCCACGACGATCCGGCTCATGCTCGGGCTCGACAGCGGCGCGGGGACCACCACGTTCGACGGCCAGCGGTTCGTCGAGCTCGACCACCCGATGCAGCAGGTCGGGGCCCTGCTCGACGCCAAGGCTTTCCACCCGACCCGTACGGCCCGCAACCACCTCCGCGTACTCGCCGCCGCGAGCAAGATCAGCAAGCAACGGGCGGACGACGTGCTCGAGTTCGTCGGTCTGGAGAGCGTCGCGGCCAAGAGGCCGAAGAACTTCTCCCTCGGCATGGGTCAGCGGCTCGGGCTGGCGGCCGCGCTGCTCGGCGAGCCACACACCCTGATCCTCGACGAACCGGCCAACGGCCTGGACCCGGCCGGAATCCAGTGGCTCCGGTCGTTCCTCAAGGACTTTGCGGCGAAGGGTCACACCGTCTTCGTCTCGAGCCACCTCCTCGCCGAGATGGCTCTGATGGCAGACCAGCTCGTCGTCATCGGCCGCGGCCGGCTCATCACGAGCGGGCCGGTCGAGACGTTCGTGTCAGCGGCGAGCGGCACAGCGGTCGTGGTCCGGGGACCCGATCTCGCGGCCCTGCGGGAAGCGCTCGACCGTGCCGACGCCAAGGTCACCGAGCTCCCCGATGGTGCCCTCAGGGTGGTGGGACTCAGCCAGGAGGAGGTGG
>JACCYY010000358.1 GCA_013696235.1 Sporichthyaceae bacterium
ACCTGGTCGCACATCGAGCGCATCGTCTCGGTGGCGTGGCTCACGATCACGACGGTCTTGCCCTGCGCCCGGAAGTCGGCGAACTTCTCCATGCACTTGGCCTGGAAGCTCGCGTCCCCGACCGCAAGGACCTCGTCGACGAGCAAGATGTCCGGGTCGACGTTGATCGCGACCGAGAAACCAAGGCGCACGTACATGCCGGAGGAGTAATTCTTCACCGGTTGGTCGATGAACTCGCGGACCCCGGCGAAGTCCACGATGTCGTCGAAGCGCTCATCGAGCGTGCGGCGAGGCAGGCCGACGATGGAGCCGTTCAGGTAGATGTTCTCGCGACCGGAGAGCTCCGGGTGGAAACCCGATCCCAGCTCGAGCAGCGCAGCCAGGGAGCCGGTGGCGGTGATGCTCCCCCGGTCAGGCTGCAGGATGCGCGCGATGCACTTGAGCAACGTCGACTTGCCCGACCCGTTCTCGCCGATCAGCCCGAACGTCGACCCGCGCGGGATCTCGAACGACACGTCGCGCAACGCCCAGAACTCGTCGTACCGCGCCCGGCCACGCCGCATGAGCGCGGCCTTCAACGACTGGTTGCGCTCGCGGTACAGGCGAAAGCGCTTCGAGACGTCGTCGACGACCACCGCCGGCCCGGTGGCCGTGCTGCTCGCCGTTGCCACGCTCACAGCTCCTCGGCCAGCCGTGGTTCGTACCGGCGGAAGATCGTCCAGCCGGCGAGCAGCGCAACCGTCGCGGCACCGACGGTGAAGATCACGTCGCCGAGCTCGGGGAACCGGTTGTCGTAGAGCAAGGCCCGGAACACGGCGACGAAGTGCTCCATCGGGTTGAGCTCGTACAGGGTGCGCAGGGGGATCCGGACGCCGAGCAGCTCGGTCGAGTCGGGCACCAGCGTGGCCGGGTAGACGATCGGGGTGGCGTAGAACCAGAACTGCGTGAAGATCGACAAGAAGTGCTGGGTGTCGCGGAAGTAGACGTTCGCGACCGCGAGCATCAGGGCGAGGCCGAGCCCGAACGCCGTGAGAACGAGGCCGAACACGATCACCAGCGGGAGCCACGGGAGCACCATCGCCCCGAACGCGAGCAGCGCAGCGGAGAGCACGAGGAGCTCGATGCCGAACGTCACGTCCCACGAGAACACGTTCGCCGCGACCAGCACCTCACGGCGGAAGTAGACCTTGGTGACCAGGTTCGCGTTCGCCACCAGTGCCGACATGCCACCGGTGACGGCGTTGGACATGAACGTCCACGGGATCAGTCCGCACATCAGCCAGAGCGCGAACACGTCGATGCCGCTCGGTGATCCGGGCGGCACCTCGACCCGCAGCAGCACACCGAACACCACGGTGAAGATCACCATCGTGGCGAGCGGGTTCAGCAACGACCACAGCTGGCCGAGGGCGGTCCGCTTGTACTTGCCCCGGACCTCGCGGAGCGTGAGGTTCCCGACGAGCTCGCGGGACGACCCGAGGTCGCGCAGGGAGGTCAGGAACGCCACGTCGACCAGGTCACCGCAACCCGCGCAGCCTGGAGTACAGCGCACGCGGCACCCGCATCGACCGAATCGTCAGCGTGTGGGTGAGCGCGGAGACCTCCGCCTCGGCTGCTGCGGCGCGGCGCTCCGCCTCGGCCACCCGCTCGGTCGCGGCGGCGGCCTCGGCGGTCGCCCGGGCGACGGCCCGCTCGAGCTGGTGGATCTCGAGGTCGCGGGCGCGGCCGCGCTCGTACATGTCGCGGACCGCCTGGTCGCCGTCGTCGCGGACCGCACGGACGACGAACTGGTACGTGGTGGCGTCGAGGTCGTCCTCGAGCTCGTGGACCAGGACGGGGTCGTAGTCCTCCGGCTCGATCCCCAGCTCGGTCTCGAAGATGCCGGCCACCGACCGGCGGGTGTCGACCATCACCAGGCCGGCCTCGCGCATGAGGTCCTCGAGCCCGTCGCGGGTGAAGAACCGCAGGTGCGTGCTGTCGAGCAGCCCGAGCGGCCGGTAGGGGAACTTGCCGCGCAGCAGGGCGAGCCGGACCGCACCGTGAGCGACGTTCGGGACCGAGACGATCACCGAGCCGCCCGGCGACAGCAGCTTCCGAGCCTGACGGAGCGTCGGCAGCGGATCCCGCAGGTGCTCGAGCACGTCGCCGAAGACGACCGCGTCGAACGTCTCGCCCGAGAACGCGTCGACCAGGTCCATCGTGTCGAGGTCATCGACGACGACCTTCTCGAGGTACTCCTCCGCCTCCGCAGCGGCGGCAGGGTCGATCTCGGCACCGGACACCTTGCAGCCCTGCTCGCGGAGCACCCGGGCCAGGTAGCCGGTCGAGCACCCGACGTCGAGCACCGTCTTGTTGTGCCCGACGAGGTCGACGATGAGCGCGTGGCTGGTGCCGGCGTTCTCGAGGTCGACCTCGGTGTCGTACTTGGACATCTGGGGCACCTATCGACAACGGTGGGCTGGCGGGCAGCATACGTCGTCACCGGGCCCGGACCGGGGACGCGGGACTACGCGCCGGGCCCGCGTCGCGAGCGTGACGCGAGGGCTCGCTGGGTCTCGCGGGCCACCTGCTTGTCGGCGAGGGCGCGGCGCTTGTCATGCGTCTTCTTGCCACGCGCCAGGCCGATCTCGACCTTGGCATGACCGTCCTTGAAGTACAGCGCGAGCGGCACGATCGTCGTGCCGGACTCCTTGGTCTTGCCCACGAGTCGGGCGATCTCCTCACGGTGGAGCAGCAGCTTGCGGGTCCGCCGCGGCTCGTGGTTGGTCCACGTGCCCTCGGTGTACTCCGGGATGTGCACGTTGCGCAGGAACACCTCGCCCCCGTCGATCGTGGCGAACCCGTCGACGAGCGAGGCACGACCCAGGCGCAGCGATTTCACCTCAGTGCCGGTGAGCACGAGGCCGGCCTCGTACGTCGCGTCGACGTGGTAGTCGTGGTAGGCCTTGCGGTTCGAGGCGATGAGCTTGCGCCCCTGTTCGCGTGGCATGCCTTCGACTCTAGGCGGTGGGACCCGCCCGGCCGGTCAGAGCCAGTTCATCGGGTTCGTGGTCGAGCCGCCCGAGAACACCATGAAGTGCAGGTGGCAGCCGGTGGAGTAGCCGGTCGTCCCGACGTACCCGATCACCTGGCCTCGCTCGACGCGCTGGCCACTGGAGACGGCGAACCGCGACTGGTGGCTGTAGGAGGTCGCGAGGTACGAGCCGCTGACCACCCCGTGCTCGATGACGGTCTGGTTGCCGTAACCGCCGGCGTAGGAGGTGCGCAGCACCGTGCCGCCCGCAGCCGCCCGGATCGGCGTGCCGCAGCCCCCCCCGAAGTCGGTGCCGTCGTGGAGCTTGTAGACGCCGGTGATCGGGTGCACGCGCATGCCGTACGACGACGTGATCGGTCCGGACACCGGGCGGTAGAGCGGACCCGATGACGACGGCGGAGCCGCCTGCGCGAGCGCCTGCGACCGTTGCTGCGCCTGCGCGTGTGCCGCGGCGGCGGCTTGTTGGTCCGCTGCGTTGGCGGCGGCAGCCGCTGCGGCGGCAGCTGCGGCT
>JACCYY010000365.1 GCA_013696235.1 Sporichthyaceae bacterium
CGTGAGCTCCAGCCGGACCTCGTGATCAACACCGGTGACAACCTGGCGCATCGAGACGCCGTGGCGCCGGCGCTACGCACGCTCGGCCCGCTGCTGGACCTGCCCGGGGCGTTCGTGCTCGGCTCGAACGACTACTACGCGCCTCGGCCGAAGAACCCGGCTCGCTATCTCCGCCCGGACGACGGGCAGCGCAGACACGGTGGCGAGCTGCCCTGGCGCGGGCTGCGGGACGCGTTCGTCGACCGCGGGTGGCGCGATCTCACGAACAGAACCGGAGCGCTCGACGTCGGCGCGCTGCGGATCTCGCTGCGCGGTGTCGATGACCCGCACCTGCAGCTCGACCGGTACGCCGACGTCGCCGGCCCATTGGACGCGGGCACCGATCTCACGATCGGGCTCACCCACTCCCCCGAGCCGCGGGTCCTCGACGGCATGGCCGCCGACGGCGTTCCCCTGGTGCTGGCCGGTCACACGCACGGCGGTCAGCTCTGCCTGCCCGGGTACGGCGCGCTGGTCACGAACTGCGGGCTGCCGCCGAAGCAGGCGAGCGGGCTGTCCAGGTGGGGCGAGTCGTGGTTGCACGTCTCAGCCGGTCTGGGCACGTCGCCGTACACGCCGTTCCGCTTCGCCTGCCCGCCCAGCGCGACCCTGCTCACCCTCGTGCCACGGCCCGCATCGACGTGAGCCGAGCCGGTCGGGCCGGCTCCCGCGGTTCGGTTAGACTCAGCGGCTGCCAACGGGGTGTGGCGCAGCTTGGTAGCGCGCTTCGTTCGGGACGAAGAGGTCGTGGGTTCGAATCCCGCCACCCCGACACGTTGCGGCCGGTGCTCGGGATCTCCTGAGCGCCGGCCGCGTGGCATGTTCCCCCAGGTCGCGTGCGCCACGCGGGCGCATCAAGCCCGAGCGGTAGCGAGCTCCGCGGCCACGAGCTCGGCGACCTGGGCGGTGTTGAGCGCAGCGCCCTTGCGGAGGTTGTCGGCGCACAGGAAGAAGTCGAGCGAGGTCGGGTCGTCGATGGATCGCCGGACCCGCCCGACCCAGGTCGGATCGGTGCCGACCGCGTCGATCGGTGTCGGGAACCCGCCACCCTCCGGGTCGTCGTCGAGCACGACGCTGGGGGCATCGCGCAGGATCTCCCGCGCCCGGTCGAGCTCGACCTCGCGCTCGAACGTCGCATGGACGGCGACCGAGTGGGTCGTCACGACCGGCACGCGTACGCAGGTCACCGCGACCGCCAGTCGGGGGAGCCCGAGGATCTTGCGCGTCTCGTCGCGCACCTTCATCTCCTCGGACGTGTGACCGGCGCCGCGATACGACCCGGCCCACGGGATGACGTTCAGCGCGATCGGGGCTGGGAACGGCCCGAGGTCGTCGCCGCCGATGGCACGGCGCACGTCGCCGACCCGGGTGCCCAACTCACGCTGACCGGCCACCTTCTGCAGCTGGTCGTGCAACGTGTCGACGCCGATCCTCCCGGCACCGGACACGGCCTGGTACGAGGCGCACACCAGCCCGGTCAGGCCGTACTCGCGGTGGAGCGCCGCAACGGCGACGATCACCGACAGCGTCGTGCAGTTCGCGCTCGCGATGATCCCGCGCGGTCGGCTCCGGGCCGCCAACGGGTTCACCTCGGGGACGACCAGCGGTACGTCGACGTCCATCCGGAACGCGTTGGAGTTGTCCACGACGACCGCGCCACGCGTGGCCGCGACCGGGGCCCATGCCAGCGACACCTCGTCCGGCACGTCGAACATCGCGACATCGACGTCGTCGAAGACGTCGGGGGTCAGCGCTTGGACCACGACCTCCTCGCCGCGTACGCGCAGCTGTCGACCCGCCGACCGGGCCGAGGCGACGAGACGGATCTCGCCCCAGACGTCCTCGCGGGTGGAGAGGATGTCGAGCATCACGGTGCCGACGGCGCCGGTCGCTCCAACGACCGCCAGGGTCGGGCGAGCCTCGCGCGGACGGCCCGCACCGACGCTCATCGGCCCGTCCCGGCGTAGATCGTCGCCATCTCGGGGTTGTCCAGACCGAACGCGGTGTGCACGGCGGCCACCGCAGCCGGCACCTCGTCCTGGCGCATGATCACCGAGATCCGGATCTCCGAGGTCGAGATCATCTCGATGTTCACGCCAGCCTCGGCGAGCGCCGCGAAGAACCTGGCCGAGACACCAGGATGACTACGCATTCCCGCCCCGACCAGCGACACCTTGCCGATGCGGTCGTCGTACACGAGCCCGTCGTACGCGATCTCGCCCTCGGTACGCGCGATCGCCTCCATCGCGCGCGCGCCGTCGGCGCGCGGGAGCGTGAACGAGATGTCCGTGCGTCCGGTCGCCGCAGCGGAGACGTTCTGGACGATCATGTCGATGTTGATCTCGGCCTCGGCAACCGCACCGAAGAGCCGCGCCGCCGAGCCGACCTTGTCCGGCACACCGACGATCGTGATCTTCGCCTCGCCGCGGTCGTGCGCGACGCCCGAGATGATCGCCTGCTCCATGTCGTCTCCCTCGTCGCTGTCGAGCACCCAGGTTCCCTCGCGCTGCGAGAACGACGAGCGCACGTGAACCGGGATGCTGTACCGGCGCGCGTACTCGACACACCGCAGGTGCAGCACCTTCGCCCCGCAGGCCGCCATCTCGAGCATCTCCTCGTACGAGATGCGCGAGATCTGGCTGGCCGAGGGCACCAGACGCGGGTCGGCGGTGAAGATCCCGTCGACATCGGTGTAGATCTCGCACCTATCCGCACCCAGCGCAGCCGCCAGGGCGACCGCTGTCGTGTCGGACGCACCCCGGCCGAGCG
>JACCYY010000373.1 GCA_013696235.1 Sporichthyaceae bacterium
CGCAGCAGCGCGGACGGGCGGCACACGATCTCCGCGCCGAGCACCGCCTCGATCCTGACCAGCTCGGGGAAGTCGCCGTCGAAGCAGATGATCAAGCCGATCCGGCCGAGTGCGGTCTCCACGACGATCGCCTCGTCGCCCGGCGTGACCCAGCCGCCCTGGGCCGCCAGCTCCGTGCAGAACGGGTGGGTCTTGCGGTAGACGCCGGTGATCTCACCGGCCGGGTCGATGAGGACGGCTGCGTTGTAGACCACGCCGCGTGCTGGGCCTCGTTCGTACGTGCCGAGCACGACGTGGACGCCCAGGCGACGGGCGACGTCCTGCACCGGCTCGGTGACCGGTCCGGGGATCGTCGACACGAGGTCCCAGAGATCGTCCGCGCCGACACCGGGGGTGAAGCCCGTCGTGGCGGTCTCGGGCAGGACGACCAGGTCGGCGCCGGACGCCTCGACGCAGCGCTCCACGTACTCGACGCAGCGGCCAAGATTGGCCTTGATCGACTCGGCCGTCAGCGGCCCGGGTGTCGGCGCGATCTGGACCGCCGCTGCGGTCAGCGGACGCATGCGGGATGCCTCATCGCGACCTGCGGCCGATCAGCCAACCCAGGGCGACGCCGGCCAGCGCCGCCGCGGCACCGAGGGCCACGCCGAGCCCGGCGGCAGGGGCCCCGAACCCGGGAGCCCGGGCGGGTGCGGTGAAGACGCGAGGGCCGCCGTCCGGGTCCGGCCGGAGCTCGGCCATGACTGCGGCACCAGCCGGCATGGCCGGCGCACGGCCGGTGAGCACGTCCTCGACGTTGCCGAAGAACTCGTCCGCCGTCTTCCGGGCGACGCTGGCGATCATGCGCTGGCCCACTCCGCCCAGCACGCCGCCGACGACCGCGTCGGCGTCGTACGTGAGGTGCGTCCCGTCGCCGACCGCCTCGAGCCGGACCACGACATCGGCGCTCACGGTGCCAGGCGCCCCGGCCCCAGCGGCGTGCAGCACGAACCGCTCGGGCTCCTGCTGGTCGGTGATCCGGACCTCACCGTCGTAGGTGCCCTTGATCGCAGCCACCCCGGCCGTGACGGTCATCCGGTACGCGTCCGGCCCGGTCTCCTCGAGCTGCTGGCACCCAGGGATCGTCCGCACCAGGACGGACGGGTCGTTGAGCGCCCACCACACCCGCTCGACGGGCGCAGCGACGGTGGCCTCACCAGTGATCTTCATCGGTCTCCTCGTGCCTCGTCGACGCGGTCCCGCCCGTGCAGCCGGCGCAGCTCGAACAGCTCGCTCGGCGAGATCGGCATCCGCGTGATCGGGAACCCCTCGGCATCCTCGACCGCGGCCGCGATCACGGCCATCCCGGGGATGACGCCCGCCTCGCCGGCGCCTTTGACACCGAGCGGATTGAGCGGTGACGGCGTCTCCAGGTGGTCGATCTCGACCTTCGGGACCTCCGTCACGTACGGCATCAGGAAGTCCATGAACGAGGCGTTGAGCAGCTGCCCCGCCTCGTCGTAGACCATGCGTTCGTACAGCGCACCGCCGACTCCCTGCGCCACCCCCCCGTGGATCTGTCCCTCGACGATCATCGGGTTGATCAACGTTCCGCAGTCGTGCACCACGCAGTAGCGCAAGATCTTGATCTCGGCAGTGGCCGGATCAGTCTCGACCACCACGGCGTGCATCCCGTTCGCGAACGTCGACTGCATCGGCGAGTGGTAGTCGGTGCCCTCGAGGCCGGGCTCGTCGTCCTCGGCGACCGGTGGCTTGGACAGGTCGGCACCGGCGAACTGCGTCGCCTGCTTGGACTCCTCGTCGAACGCGTAGCGCAGCGGGTTCGACAGGACGGCGACGGTAGACAGCGCAACCGCCGCCGACGGGTTGCCTCTGACGTGCACCACGCCGTCGGTGATCTCGAGGTCGCCCGGGTCGGCCTCGAGCGCGTCGGCGGCGATCCGCAGCGCCTTCTCCCGCACCTTCCGCGCCGCCAGCGCGACGGCACTGCCGCTCATGACCGCGGTCCTGGACGCGAACGTCCCGACGGCATACCCGAACCGACGCGTGTCCCCCGTGGTCACGTGCACCTGGTCGACCGCCACTCCCAGCTCGTCCGCGACGATCTGAGCCAGCATCGTCTGGTGGCCCTGGCCCTGGCTGGTCAGCCCGGTCGCCACGTCGACGCGGCCGGTGGTCTGCACCTGCACGTGACCGCCCTCGTACGGGCCTACCCCGGTCCCTTCGACGTAGCAGGCGAGGCCGATCCCGACCTGACGTCCATCGGCCCGCGCCGCCTCCTGGTACGCGGCGAAGTCGTCCCACCCGACCAGCTTGCGCAGCTGGGCGAGGGTCGCCGGGAAGTCCCCCGAGTCGTAGATGAGCGGGCGACCATCCTGGAAGATCATCTGGTGGTCGTAGGGCATCTCGTCGGGACGGATGAAGTTGCGCAGCCGGACCTCGGCGCGGTCCAGCCCGAGCTCGGCCGCGATCGCATCCATGGTGCGCTCCATCACGAAGCACGCCTGCGGCCGGCCGGCGCCGCGGTACGGAGTGACGATCACGGTGTTCGTGTAGAGAGACGTGAACTCGACGCGGTACGCACCTGGCTTGTACGGCCCGAGCAGCTGGGTCGAGGTGATGATCGGCACGACGATGCCGTACGGCGCGTACGCCCCGTTGTCGTGCCAGAACGTGACGTCGAGCCCGAGGAGCACCCCGTCCTCGTCGAAGCCGACCTCGACGTGGTGCACCTGCCCGCGCTCGTGCGCGGACGAGATGAAGTGCTCCCGCCGGTCCTCGGTCCACCGCAGCGGCTGGCCGAGCGCGCGTGCCGCCCACGGGACCAGGAGCTCCTCCGGCCAAGGGTGGACGATCTTGACGCCGAAGCCGCCACCGACGTCCGGCGTCACCACCTCGACCTTGGACACCGGCAGGCCGAGCTTGGCCGCGACCGCGGCTCGGACCGACGTCGAGGCCTGGGTCGACGTGTGGACCCGCAGGCTGTCGTCGTCGGGGTCCCACCTCGCGTGCACGCCCTTGCCCTCGAGCGGCATCGAGGCGCTGCGCTCGACCTCCAGGTCGAGGACGAGCCGGTGCGGCGCCGCGGCGATCGCCACACGCGCGTCGCCGACCTCCTGGACCAGCCACGCCGCGACGTTGCCCGGTACGTCGTCGTGCACCAGCCGGTCCGCCGCGCGGGCGGCGGCGATCCCGACCACCGGCGGGAGCTGCTCGTAGGTGACCCGGATCCGGTCGCACGCGTCCTCGGCCGCGTAGCGGCTCGCCGCGACCACCATCACGACCGCCTCGCCGACGTGGTTCACCTCCTCGCAGGCAAGCGGGAACGCGGTCCGGGCGTGGGTCAGGGCTGGGTGCGGGAGGAGCAGCGGCAGCGGGTCGGCCATCCGTCCGCCCAGGTCTTCGTACGTGTACACCGCGACGACGCCGTCGATGTCGAGCGCGCCGCTCACGTCGATGTCGGTGACCCGCGCGTGCGCGTACGGGCTGCGCACGAACGACGCCTCGAGCGCGCCGCGGCCGACGTCGTCGATGTAGCGGCCCTTGCCGGTGAGCAGTCTCGGGTCCTCGAGCCGGAGCACGCGCGAGCCGACCGACCGGGTGGTCACGCATCCTCCGGGTCACGCGACCGGTTGCGCGCGCGGATCAGCTCGGCAGCGCGGAGCACCGACCGGACGATGTTCTGGTAGCCGGTGCAGCGGCACAGGTTCCCGGCGATCACGCCGACCGCCTCGTCCTCGGTCGGTTCGGGGTTGGCCGCGAGGAACGCGGTGATGGTGGTGACGAAACCGGGCGTGCAGAAGCCGCACTGCAACCCATGGCACTCCCGGAACGCCTGCTGGACGGGTCCGAGCGAGCCGTCAGCCTCCGTGCAGCCCTCGACGGTCGTGAGCTCGTGCCCGGCCACGGTGACCGCGAGGAGCAGGCAGGACCGGACCGGTGCACCGTCGAGCAGCACGGTGCAGCAGCCGCACACGCCGTGCTCGCAGCCCACGTGCGTCCCCGTCAGGCCCAGGTCGTGCCGCAAGAAGTCCGACAGCAGGCGTCGCGCGGGCACCGCCGCCTCGTACGGGACACCGTTCACGCGGACCCG
>JACCYY010000007.1 GCA_013696235.1 Sporichthyaceae bacterium
CCGTCGAAGACGACGACGTCGCCACGCTCGATCTCGCCGAAGCGGTAGGCGAGCTTGTTCACGAGGACCCGGTCGCCGACGAGGAGCGTGTTCTCCATCGACTCGGACGGGATGAAGAACGCCTGGACGAGAAAGGTCTTGATCAGGAACGCGAGGACGAGCGCGACGAGCACCAGGATCGGCAGTTCGCGCCAGAACGACTTGCGCTCCTCTGGCGCCGGTTCGTCCTCGGCGTCGGCGACCTCGCGGTCCTCGACAGGGAGGGCAGCACCGTCGGAACCGGTCGCTGCGTCCGCGGGAGCGCCGCCTGCCGTCGCACCGCTCCCGGGTGCGCCGCTGCTCACGGGCGTACGGGTCGGGTCGGTGCTCGTCACGAGACGGAGCTCAACGCGCAGCGGCCGGGGTGTCGCGCCTCTGCTTGATCTTCGCGGCCTTGCCCCGAAGCTCGCGCAGGTAGTACAGCTTTGCCCGACGGACGTCACCGCGGCTCACGAGCTCGATCTTCTCGTAGATCGGGCTGTGCACCGGGAACGTGCGCTCGACGCCCACGCCGAAGCTCACCTTGCGGACCGTGAACGTCTCCCGGACACCACCGCCGTGCCGACGGATCACCACACCCTGGAAGATCTGGACCCGGGAGCGGGTGCCCTCGATGACCCGGACGTGGACCTTGACCGTGTCGCCGGGACGGAACTCAGGGACGTCGTCGCGCAGCGACGCGGCGTCGAGGTGGTCGAGGCTCTGCATGGGGAGTCACTTCCTGGCGGTGCCACGGGTCACCCGCGGTTCGAGTGGGGTCTGGGTGTGGTGGTGGTCGCGCGTAGCGACGACCACCATGGTCACCCGGGACGCGGAGCGTTTCCCCCCGTGGCAGGAGGCCCGGCAGGCCGGGTCGCAGGCGTTGGGTGACGGTCGATCAGTCTGCCACAGTGCGATCGGCGCGGTGAAATCCGTACGGATCGGCGCGGAAGCCGAGGGCGGCAAGGGTGTCCCGCTCCTCGGCGGAGAGTGACGCGGGCGGCAGACGGGCGAGCAGGTCAGGTCGGCGCTCGGCGGTGCGGGACAGGGCGGCGTGCCGGCGCCACCGGGCGATCTCCGCGTGGTGGCCGGACAGGAGAACCTCGGGGACCTCCCGGCCGCGCCACGACGCCGGCTTCGTGTAGACGGGGTACTCCAGGACCCCCTCCATGTGGGACTCCTCGACCAGGGACTCCGGGTTCCCGACCACGCCGGGCAGCAGCCGGGCAGCCGCCTCGACGAGCACCAGGGCGGCCGCCTCCCCACCGGCGAGCACGTAGTCGCCCAGCGAGACCTCGTCCACCTCGAGCCAGGTGGCGGCCTCCTCCAGCACCCGGTGGTCGATGCCTTCGTACCGTCCGCACGCGATCACGAGCCAGGGCTCGGCGGCGAGCTCGGCGGCTACGGCTTGGGTGAGCAGCCGACCGGCCGGCGTCGGCACCACCAGGCAAGGCCGGACGCTGCCGCCACGGCCGCCGCACACGGCCTCGATCGCTTGGCTCCAAGGCTCCGGGCGCATGACCATGCCGGCGCCACCGCCGAACGGCGTGTCGTCGACGGACCGGTGCCGGTCCGTCGTCCAGCGCCGGAGATCGTGCACGCGCAGGTCGAGCAGGCCGTTCTCCCGGGCCTTGCCCACGAGCGAGAGCTCGAGCGGGGCGAGGTAGTCGGGAAAGATCGTGAGGACGTCGACGCGCACGTCAGCCCTCGCCGGCCGGGCCCGGCCCCTCTGGTTTCACGACCGTTCCGGTGTCGGGTTCGGCGTCCGCGCTCAGATCGTCGAGGAGCCCTGGCGGCGCCTCGACGACGAGTCGGCCGCCGGCGACGTCGACGGTGGGGACGATCGCGGCCACGAACGGGATCATGGCCGCCGGCGCGTCCGGGCGGTCCAGGACGAGCAGGTCGTGGCCGGGCTGGTGCAGGACGTCGGCGACCGTGCCGATCGTGGCACCGGCGCCGTCGACGGCCGTCAGCCCGACCAGCTCGTGGTCGTAGAACGCGTCCGGGTCCGTCGACGGTGCCTCCTCGACCAGGAGCCGGACGCCGACGACTGACTCAGCACTGGTCCGGTCCTGGTGACCGGCGAACCGGACCAGCAGGCGGCCCTGGTGCGAGCGGACGGTCTCGATCCTGAGTGGGCCGGCCTCCGGCGGATCCGTCGCCAGGACCGTACCGACCACGAACCGGACGTCAGGGTCGTCGGTGCGGACGTGCACCGCCACCTCGCCGCGTACACCGTGCGGACGAGTGACGCGGCCAGCGACGAGCTGCACGCGGCGGGGTCAGCGACCCTTGTCGACGTCGACGAAGTCGACGCGGATGGACTGCCGCGAGCCGCCGAGGGAGTTCACGACCGTGCGCAGCGCGGTCGCGGTGCGGCCCGCGCGACCGATCACCTTGCCCAGGTCCTCCGGGTGCACCCGCACCTCGAGGAGCTGGCCGTGGCGCATCTCGCGCGGGCGGACGTCGACGTCGTCGGGGTGCTCGACGATCCCGCGCACCAGGTGCTCGAGCGCCTCGGCGAGCACGTCAGGCCTTGGGCTCGGGCTCGGTGTCACCGGCGGGCGAGGTGCTGTCCGCCGGCGCGGTCTCGCTGGTGGGCGCGTCGTCGCTGGCGGGCGCGGGATCGCCGGGCGCCGAGGTGTCGTCTGCCGACGTCGTGACGTCAGCGGATGCGGGCGTGCCGGCGGGAGTCTTCGCGTCGACGGAGGCCGCCGAATCGGCGTCGTCGGCCTTCGGAGCCGTGGCGTCGGCCTCGGGAGTGGCGCGCTTCGTCGCCTTCGCGGCGTCCCGGCCCCGGCGCGGGGCAGAACCCGAGCCGGCGCGGCCGACCGCCTTGGAGTCATCGACGTCTGCGTGGGCCAGCGCGACCGCAGCCTGGTAGGCCTCGGTCCGCGACGACTTCGGCGCAGCGACGAGGAGCGGCGGCGGCGCCGGCTCACCCTTGAACGCCTGCCAGTCGCCGGTCCGCTTGAGGATCGCCAGCACCGGCTCGGTGGGCTGCGCGCCGACGCCCAGCCAGTAGGCCACCCGCTCGGGGTTCACCACCATCCGGGACGGGTTCTCCATGGGGTGGTAGATGCCGATCTCCTCGATCGCCCGACCGTCCCGCTGGGTCCGGGAGTCGGCGACGACGACGCGGTAGTACGGCGCACGGATCTTGCCCATGCGCTTGAGCTTGATCTTGACGGCCACGGGTCTAGATGCTCCTGATGCTCTGAGATGGTGAAGCGACCTGCGACCGCGTGGGGACGACGGTGGGCCGGATCGATGGACGCGGTGCTCGCGGTTGAGAGGGACCACGGACGCCGACGTTCGACGGGTCATCATGCCAGACAACTCCATGTACTTCGCAATCTCGCTGCTTCACCGCACTGGAGGTCCTGAGTACATGCCGTCGGCCTTCTTCAGCGGGTGATGTCCCCAGTGCGCGCGGTACGTCGGTACATACCGTCGGCGATCTCCCGCGGTTCACGTCCCCAGTGAGCGCGGTAGGGCAGTACGGGCAGTCGGCGTTCTTCTGCGGTTCAGCTCCCGCGGCCGCGCAGGACGCCAGCACCCGGCCGGGGCATCGGCTGGAGCGCGCTACGCCACCACGCGACCGCGCAGCACCACGCGCGCCGGGTGCCGCAGCACGCCGAGGTCGACGAGGGGGTCGCCATCGAGCACCAGGAAGTCGGCTGGGTCCCCTTGGGCGACGCCGGACGGCCGACCGAGCCACGCCCGAGCCCGCCAGGTGGCGGCGCCCAGGGCGTCGGCGGGGGTCAGCCCGATGCGGTGGAGCGCCTGCACCTCGTGCCCGACCAACCCGTGCGCGAGGGAGCCGCCCGCGTCGGTGCCTGCGTAGATCGGTACGCCCGCCTCGTAGGCGGCCCGCATCGTCTCTGGCAGGCGCTCGTGCAGACGACGGATGTGGGCGGCGTACACCGGGAACTTGCGCTCGCCCTGCGCCGCGTACCTGGGGAAGTTGGCGATCTGGACGAGCGTCGGCACGAGCGCGACCTGCCGTTCGGCCATCGTCGGCAGGAGTTCGTCGGTCACCCCGGTGCCGTGCTCGAGGCAGTCGATCCCGGCCGCGAGGAGGTCGGGCAACGACTCCGTCGAGAACACGTGGGCGGTGACCCGCGCGCCGAGCTCGTGGGCGCGCGCGATCGCCGGACCAAGGACCTCGCCCGGCCAGCAGGGGGCGAGGTCACCGCGGTCGCGGTCGATCCAGTCGCCGACGAGCTTCACCCAGCCGTCGCCACGGCCGGCCTGGTGCGCCACCTCCGCGACCAGGTCCTCGGGCTCGATCTCCGCGCCGTAGCCGGGGATGTAGCGCCGGGTCCGGGCGATGTGACGACCGGCCCGGATGATCTTCGGCAGGTCCTCCCGGTCGTCCATCCAGCGCGTGTCTGCTGCGCTGCCGGCGTCGCGCACGAGCAACGTCCCGGCGGCCCGCTCGGTGAGCGCCTGCGCCTCCTGCTGGTCCCGCGGCACCGCTCCATGGCTGTCCAGGCCGATGTGGCAGTGCGCGTCCACCAGGCCGGGAACGATGAAGCCCTGCCCCACCGTCGTGGCGCTGCGCACCGGGTCGTACGTGACCCGGCCGTCGACGACGTAGAGGTCGCGGTGCTCGCCGTCTGGCAGCACGACCCCGCGGACATGGAGCGGCGGGCGGCCCGCGGTCACCGGACCCGGCTCGACGATCACCGCGGCGGCGGTGGCAGCAGATCCCTGAGCTCGGCCGGGAGCTCGAACGCGCTCGCGTCGGCCGACCCGCCGGTCTCGGCGATCGGCGCTCCGTGCCCTGCGGCGGCGCGCTTCGCGGGGTTGCCGCTGCGACCCGACCGGCCCTTGTTCTTCCCGGCGGCCTTGCGCTGCTGCTGCTGCTTCGCGTGACGTCCGCGACCCGGAGTGCCCACGCCGGGCAGCCCCGGCATGCCCGGGAACCCGCCCTTGCCCATCTGGGCCATCATCTTCTGCGCGTCGAGGAACCGCTCGACCAGCCGGTTCACGTCCGACACCTGGCTGCCGGATCCTCGCGCGATGCGGGCTCGGCGGGACCCGTTGAGGCTCTTGGGGCTTTCCCGTTCACCCGGCGTCATGGAGCGGATGATCGCCTCGACCCGGTCGAGCTCGCGGTCGTCGATGCTGTCGATCTGCTCCCGCATGTCGGCCGCGCCGGGGAGCATGCCGAGCAGCTTCGAGAAGGAGCCCATCTTCCGGACGGCCTGCATCTGGGACAGGAAGTCCTCGAGCGTGAACCCGCTGCCGGCCTGCAGCTTGGCCGCCATCTCCTCGGCCTGCTCGCTGTCGAACGCCTGCTCGGCCCGCTCGATCAGCGTGAGCATGTCGCCCATCCCGAGGATGCGCGATGCCATGCGCTCGGGATGGAAGACGTCGAAGTCGGTGAGCTGCTCGCCGTTGGAGGCGAAGAGGATCTGGCGCCCGGTGACCTCGGCGATGGACAGCGCCGCTCCGCCGCGGGCGTCGCCGTCGAGCTTGGCGAGCACGACGCCGTCGAAGCCGACGCCGTCGCGGAACGCCTCCGCCGTACGGACCGCGTCCTGGCCGATCATCGCGTCGACGACGAACAGGATCTCGTGCGGGTCGACCGCGTCGCGGATGTCGGACGCCTGCTGCATGAGCTCGACGTCCACACCGAGCCGGCCGGCGGTGTCGACCACGACGACGTCGAAGAGCTTCTCCCGGGCGTAGGTCATCGACAGCTCGGCGACCCGCACCGGGTCGCCGACGCCGTTGCCGGGTTCGGGCGCGAAGACGGTGACGCCGGCCCGCTCGCCGACGACCTGGAGCTGGGTGACTGCGTTCGGGCGCTGCAGGTCGCACGCGACGAGCAGCGGCTGGTGCCCCTGCGACTTGAGCCAGAGGCCGAGCTTGCCGGCCAGCGTGGTCTTGCCGGCGCCCTGAAGACCAGCCAGCAAGATCACGGTCGGTGGCGTCTTGGCGAACCGGAGCCGACGGGTCTCCCCGCCGATCACGGCGATGAGCTCCTCGTTCACGATCTTGATGAGCTGCTGCGCGGGGTTGAGCGCCTGGTGCACCTCCGCGCCGCGCGCCCGTTCCTTGACCCGGTCGAGGAACGTCTTCACGACGGCGAGGTTGACGTCGGCCTCGAGCAGGGCGACCCGGATCTCGCGCGCGGTCGCCTCGATGTCCGCGTCGGACAGCCGGCCCTTGCTGCGCAAGGACCGGAACGTCGCGGAGAGGCGGTCGGTCAGGGTGTCGAACACAGGCGGGAGCGCACCTTTGCAAGCGGCGGTCGGTTGGTACGGGCGACATGGTGCAGTCGGCCAGGGTAGCCCGCGCGCCCCGGGGCACGGCGTACGAAGGGTCAGACCGCCCGGCAGCGGTTACCGTCTGGGTGTGCCGGAGGTGCAGTTGCAGGGGTCAGGAGACTGCCCGGTCCCGACCGGGCATCCCGCCGCCAAGCAGGGCCGCCCGCGGGACGCCGAGCTCGACGGTCGAATCCTCGACGCCACGCTCGCGCTCCTCACCGAGCGCGGCTTCGAGCACACCACGATGGACGACGTCGCGCAGCGGGCGAGCGTCGCCAAGGCCACGGTCTACCGTCGCTACTCCTCGAAGGAGGAGCTCGCGGTCGATGCGGTGAAGCGGTTGTTCGACCGCGAGGTCCCGGTGCCCGACACCGGGTCGTTCCGAGAAGATCTCGAGCAGGTCTACGCCGACCTGCTGACGTTCGCTGCGACGCCGCACGGCCAGGCCCTGGTCCGGCTCGCGGTCACCGAGTCCTGCCGCGAGGCCCGCGTCGGTGCGATGTACCTGGCGTGGCTCCGCCGCCGGGAGGCGACCTGCCAGCTCGTGTTCGAGCGGGCGGTCGACCGCGGCGAGCTGCGCGAGGACGCTCCCCAGCGGTTGGTCTTCGAGTGGGTGCCCGGGATGATCGTCCTTCGCGCGGTGATGGGCGACGAGCCGATGGACCCGTCCGCCGCCGCCATGCTGGTCGACCTCGCGCTGCGCGGCGTCGCGCCCTGACCCTGGGCCAGAATGCCCGTCGTGGCCAATGATGAGACCGGCGAAGTCCTGGCGGTCGTGCAGCGACGAGCCGACGCACTGGCCGGGGCAGACGCCACAACCTTGCTGGCGATCTTGCATCCCGACTTCCGATGGACCTCACACCGTGGGGCGACGTTCGACCGCGACACCTACATCCGGGAGAACACCGTCGGCACGCTGTCCTGGAAGCGCCAGACCCTGACCGGCACCACCGTCATCGTGGCGGGCGACACGGCGGTGGTGCTGGCACTCGTGACCGACGAGGTGACCAGAGACGGGCAGGCAGAGACCTTCTGCATGCCGATGACCCAGACCTGGGTGCGCGACGGTGGCCGTTGGACGTGCCTGGCCGGTCACGCAGGACCCTTGCAGGAGCGATCCGTCGCGGTCGAGGCCCGCGCCTGACCGTTCACGGCGGAGCCGCTGGCCGCTCAGGCCGGATCTGTGCCGAGGAGCGCGTCAGCGAACGCGCCCGGGTCGAACGGCGCCAAGTCGTCCGGGCCCTCGCCGAGCCCCACGAGCTTGACCGGGACGCCGAGGGCACGCTGGACGGCGATCACGATGCCGCCCTTGGCCGTGCCGTCGAGCTTGGTCAGGACGACGCCGGTCACCTCGACCACCTCGGCGAACACGGTCGCCTGGACCAGACCGTTCTGACCGGTCGTCGCGTCGATCACGAGCAGCACCTCGTCGACCGGGGCCTGCTTCTCGACGACGCGCTTGACCTTGCCGAGCTCGTCCATGAGCCCGGTCTTCGTGTGCAGGCGGCCCGCAGTGTCGACGAGAACGACATCAACCTCTTGCTCGATGCCGAGCCGAACCGCGTCGTACGCGACCGATGCCGGGTCGCCGCCCTCGGGGCCTCGGATCGTCACGACGCCGACCCGCTCACCCCAGGTCGCGAGCTGGTCCGCGGCGGCGGCCCGGAACGTGTCCGCGGCACCGAGCAGCACGTCCTTGTCAGCCGCGACGAGCATCCGGGCGAGCTTGCCGACGGTCGTCGTCTTGCCGGTGCCGTTCACACCCACGACGAGCACGACGGCCGGACGGCCCTCTGACCGGTCGACGTGCAACGAGCGGTCGAGGTCGGGCTGCAGCGCCCCGACCAGCTCCTCGCGGAGCAGCGCCCGGACCTGTCCCGGCTCCCGCCTGCCGAGCACGCGGACGCGCGTGCGGAGCCGCTGGACCAGCTCCATCGTCGGTGCGACCCCGACATCGGCGGCGAGGAGGGTCTCCTCGACCCGCTGCCAGGTGTCCTCGTCGAGCTGCGACCCGGACAGGAGCGACAGGAGGCCGCGTCCGAACGTCGACTGCGAGCGCGCGAGCCTGGCGCGGAGCCGGACCAGGCGGCCCTCCGCGGATTCCGGTACCTCGAGGCCAGGCTCGACCAGGACGTCCGGCTCGACGCCCGGGCCCGGCGGAGCGACCGTCGCGGGAACCGTCGCAGCGGTCCGGCCCGGGGCACGCGGCGCGGCCTCGTCGTCGAGGTCGGGCCGCGTGCGACCGGCCGGCGGAGCCGGCGTCGACGGCGTCGACGGCGTCGACGGTCCCCGCCCTCGCCGCGACGGGGCCAGGAACGCGACGGCGGCGAGTGCACCGAGCAGGAGCACGCCGAGAACGATGAGCAGGATCGGATCCACCTGCCGAGTCTCCCAGACCACCCCTCCCACCCCAGCCGCCCCCGGACCAGTGACCACGTCGTCGGGCAGCCCGCGGGGTCAGGCGGGGACGGAGTCCCGGAGGCGCTGGCTGATCACGGTGGTCTCTCCGTCAGCGCGCATCGTCACGCCGTACAGCGCGTCGGCAATCTCCATCGTGCGTTTCTGGTGGGTGACGACGATGAGTTGAGAGGTCGCCCGCAGCTCCTCGAGGATGACGAGGAGGCGGCCGAGGTTCGTGTCGTCGAGCGCTGCCTCGACCTCGTCGAGGACGTAGAACGGGCTCGGTCTGGCCTTGAAGATCGCGATCAGCATGGCCACCGCGGTGAGTGACCGCTCGCCGCCGGACAGCAGCGACAGCCGCTTCACCCGCTTGCCGGCTGGTCGCGCCTCGACGTCCACGCCCGAGCCGAGCGGATCGGCCGGGTCGGTGAGCACGAGCCGGCCCTCGCCGCCGGGGAACAGGCGGGCGAAGACATCGGTGAACTCCCGTGCGGTGTCCTCGAACGCGGCCATGAAGACCTGCTGCACCCGCTCGTCGACCTCGCGCACGATCTCCAGCAGGTCCCGGCGCGTGTGCTTGAGGTCCTCGAGCTGCTCGGTGAGGAATGCCTGCCGCTCCTCCAGTGCGGTGAACTCCTCCAGCGCGAGCGGGTTCACCCGGCCGAGCACCGCGAGCGAGCGCTCCGCGCCACGCAGCCGCTTCTCCTGCTCGACCCGGACGTACGGGACGGCGGCCGTCGCCTCGTCCGGAGCAGCCCCACCGTCGACGGGCGGGGGGCCGCCGCCCTGCCCCTCGGGCCCGACCAGGCTCGGCGGGACCGGCACCTCCGGGCCGTACTCCGCGAGCAGCGTCTCCGGATCGATCCCGAGCTCCTCGACCGCCCTCGTCTCGAGCACCTCGACCCGCAGTCGCTGCTCGGCCCGGGCGACCTCGTCGCGATGCACGCTGTCGACCAGCTGCTCGAGCCCGGCGGCGAGCTCGCGGATCCGCGCCCGGACCACCCTCAGCTCCTCCTCGCGGCCGGTCCGAGCCGACTCCGCCGTCGCCCGCTCGACGCCGGCGTCGGTCACCGAGCGCTCCACCCGAGCCAACACCTGCGTCGCCGCGCCGGCGACTGCACCGGCGATCCCAGCCGCCGCTGCGCGCTGCTCTCGGCGTAGCGCTGCGCGGTCGCGATGCGACCTGATCTCAGCCGCTGACCGCTCGAGCTCGTCGGCGTGGCGGCGCAGCGACCGGAGGCGCTCCTCGCCGGTCCGGACCGCGAGTCCCGAGTCGAGCTCGGCCTGCCGGGCGGCCCGGCACTCCTCGTCGAGGCGGTCCCGGTCCGCGCGGTCGGCCTCGTCCTCCGCCGGCGCACCGGCTGCCGCCGCGACCCGCTGCGTGAGCTCCTCCAGCGCTGGACCGGCTGCCGACCGCTCCTCGGTAGCCGCTTCGATCGCCCGCGCGATCCGCGCTGCCTCGGCCGAGGCAGCGCGAGCCGTCGCGCCGAGGTGGGCGAGCCCCTCGGCGACGGCGGCCATCTCCGCGTCGGACTCGTGCAGCCGGGCGAGAGCGCCCTCGACCTCGGCGAGGCAGGCACTGTGCTTCCCACGTGCCTCGACCAGCTCGAACCGAAGCCGCTCTGAGCGCGCCGTCGCCGTCTGCAGCGCTTCGCTCGCCTCGTCCACGGCGACCTGCACCTCGAGAAGGCTCGACGCCGAGGCCGAGCCGCCGATGACGATGCCAGCCGAGACCACGTCGCCGTCCCGGGTCGCGACGCGCAGCTGCGGATGGGCCCGGGCGAGCTCTCGGGCGCCGTCGAGGTCGTCGGTGAGCGCCACGCGGGAGAGGAGGTGCCCGAGCGCCGCCTCGAGCTCCGGCGGCGCCTCGACCACGTCGAGGGCGTACGTCGCCCCGGCTGGCAGGTCCGGCCAGGTGCTGCGCCCCTCGTACGGGACCGCGTCCGAGACCAGCAGCGTCGCCCGACCACCGTCCTGGTCCCGGAGGTGGCGCACCGCCGCCAGCGCGTTCGTCACGTCATCGACGGCCACGGCATCGGCAGCGGCGCCCATGGCGGCCGCGACAGCGGACCGCCAACCCGGCTCGACCTGCAGCCGCGCCGCCGCCGAGCCGAGCAGCCCGGCCAGCCCGTGGCCGCTGGCGAGCAGCGCCGCCGCACCGTCCTTGCCGCGCACACCGAGCTCCAGCGCCTCCTTGCGGGCCACCAGCGAGACCCGGTCCCGCTCGGCGGCCTGCTCGTCGGTCAGCAGGCGCTCGAGGCGCCGCTCGGCCTCGCCGAGGGCTGCCGACGCGCGCTCGTGCGCGGTGTCGAGGTCGAGCTCGCCGGCGTCGAGACCAGCCACCTTGGTCTCCAGCGCGGTGAACTCGCGCTCGGCCCGGTGCGCGCGCTCGGTCGCCTCCGCGCGGGTGGCCTGGAGGCGCCCGATCTCGGCCTCGGCGCCGTCCACGCGGGATCGTTGGGCATCGCGCTTGCCGACCAGCCTGGCGTATCCCTCGCGACGGTCTGCAGCTGCCCGCAGCAACGCGGCGAGCCGCGCCTCCTCCTGCGCGAGCGCGGTCTCGGCGGTGGTGCGCTCCTGCTCCGCGCGAGCCAGCCCGGCGCCGTCGAGGGCGAGCCGCTCGGCCAGCCCGGCCGCCTCTGCGCGTACGGCCTGGGCCTCGACCGCCAGATCGTCGGGATCGGGACCGGTCCGCGCCGCCGCGACGTCCTCGTGGAGGTTCCGGCTGCGTTCGCGAGCGAGGCCCTCGAGCCCGCGGAAGCGCTCCCGCAGGCTGGCGAGGCGGTACCAGGTCTCCTGCGCGGCGGTGACACGAGGCGCCTCCTCGCCGACCGCCGTCTCGAGCTCGTGCTCACGCTGGTGAATCCGGCCGAGCTCGGCCTCGACCACGTCGCGGCGCTCGCGCAGCGCGGTCTCGTCGGCCCGCTCGCGCTCCAGGACGAGTCGTCCCTGCAGCAGGTCGTCGGCGAGGAGGCGCAGGCGCGCGTCGCGCACGTCGGCCTGGATGACGCCGGCCCGCCGGGCGACCTCGGCCTGCTTGCCGAGCGGCTTGAGCTGGCGCCGAAGCTCGGTCGTGAGGTCCTCGAGCCGGGTCAGGTTGGCGCCCATCGCCTCGAGCTTGCGCAGCGCCTTCTCCTTGCGCTTGCGGTGCTTGAGAACTCCTGCGGCCTCCTCGAGGAATCCACGCCGCTCGACCGGAGAGGCGTGCAGGATCGCGTCGAGCTGGCCCTGCCCGACGACCACGTGCATCTCGCGGCCGATGCCGGAGTCGGACAGGAGCTCCTGGACGTCGAGCAATCGGCAGGGACGGCCGTTGATCGAGTACTCGCTGCCGCCGGTCCGGAACATGATCCGGGAGATCGTGACCTCGGCGTACGCGATCGGGAGCGCGCCGTCGCTGTTGTCGATCGTGAGCACGACCTCGGCCCGACCGAGCGGCGCCTTCGCCGCCGTACCGGCGAAGATGACGTCCTCCATCTTGCCGCCGCGCAACGACTTGGCGCCCTGCTCGCCCATGACCCAGGCGAGCGCGTCCACGACGTTGGACTTGCCAGAACCGTTCGGGCCGACCACACAGGTGATCCCTGGCTCGAGGCGAAGCGTCGTCGACGAGGCGAACGACTTGAAGCCCCG
>JACCYY010000021.1 GCA_013696235.1 Sporichthyaceae bacterium
TGCGCAACGTGCTTCCACTCCTGCCCCGCGAGCTGTGGCGACCGAGCCTCGACGCCGTGTGGACTGCCACCGCGGCGATCGTGGCCGCCTACCGCCCGAGCGGTGCCGCGCTCCCCCCGCCCGCACCGGCGGACGTGGACGACCTCCTCGACCAGGCGGTGGCACACGGCGGGGAGCACGTGATCAAGCTCGCCGACACCGCCGTCCGAGCCCATCGCAGGTCCTCGTCCGACACCGCGCTGTCGGCCGGGGCGAACGGGATCCTCCTCGACGCCTAGCAGCATCGAGATCGAAGGGTCATCGGGACGGAGCGGCTGGCTCCGAGGGTCGGCGGTTACCGACCGCGAGGTCGCTCCGGGGTGTGATGGCGTACGCGCTGACGTAGAGCAGCGCGGCAAGCACGAGCAGCATGCGGTACCCGGTCACCAGCGACAGGTACTCGAGACAGCCGCCGACCATGGCGCCGAGCAGGTTGGTGCCGAGCGCGAGCGTCGGCGACGCGCTGTCGCCGAAGCGCTTCGCGAAGATCACGTTGGCGGCGAAGATCGGCAGGAACGCGAGGACGCAGGCAGCCACCAGCCGAAGCCCGACCGGCATGGCGAGGAGCCACGACGACGGGATCAGCCACGCGAGCGCCAACCCCCCGAGGAGCACGCCGTACATGATCCGGATCGGTGGAGTGGGTCGGCGCCGGGTCACCTCGACCGCCGCGAGCACCGCCAGCAGCACCCCGACGAACACGAGCGCGTTCACGACCCAGGTCGTGCCGAACAGCAGCGCGAACCCGGTGACGCTCTTGGTCTCCAGCAGGAGGAACGCTGCCCCCAGCACGAAGAGGTCGCGGTAGGACCACATCTGCCGCAGGTCTGAACGCAGACCACGCAGCCGTCGACCTCGCTGTCCGTTCCCCGCGAGCACGCCCGCGACCGCGCCCACGCTCGCCAGCAGGACCAGCAGAAGCGCGACGACGTACAGGCTGGGGATCGACTGGTCCCGGAGGTAGAGGAACGGCCGGTCGTCGGTGGCTGGCGGCGGGACGTCGACCGCCGCGGCGCGGTCCCAGGTCGAGGTGCAGATCTGGTCGTCCGGCTCGAGGCCAGCGACCATGACTGCGAGCTGGTTGGCCTCGGGTGCCTGGAACAGGCACGGGCTGTGCCCGAAGACGTCGTCGAGCGTCCCGGCCAGCCGGTCCACGAGCCACTGCTCGCGGTAGTAGTTGTCGATCGCGAACGCTCCGCCGGAGGCCAGGTGGTCACGTGCGCTCGCGAACGCCTGCTCCGTGAACAGGTAGCTCTCCAGCCGCAGCGAGCTCGCGCCCGACACGAGCGTCAGCGAGTCGGGGAGCGCGAAGAAGATCAGGTCGTACTCGTCGTCCGTCTGCTCGAGGAACGCTCGCCCGTCATCGACGTGCGTGGTGACCCGCGGGTCGTCGTAGGCCCCGTCGGGGTTGTTGGTCTCGCCGAAGCGCAGCAGTGTCGGGTCGATCTCGACCGCGTCGACGTGCTGCGCGCCGTTGGCGAGCGCGATCGCAACGTCGGTGCCGGTGCCCGCGCCGACGATGAGCACGCGCGCGGGCGGGACCGGGACCGAGCGGTACGGCTCGGCGTAGAAGCTCTCCTGCGCGACCCGCGTGGCAGCGGTCGTGAGGCGCTGGTGCGGGGTGCCGTTGACGTACACCTGGAACTCGTTGCCGCCCGCGCCGTCGCCCTGCGCGAAGGTGGTCACCTTGTAGTACGGCGACCAGAAGTCGCCCTCGTCCTGGATCTGCGGGTAGGCCAGCGTGGCCAGCAGTGCGATCGACACCGTGATCGGCACCATCGCCCCGGTCCGGGCGAGCAGCACCACGTAGCCCCAGCACACCACCGCGAACCAGATGAGTGGCGGTGCGGAGAGGTAGGACATCCCCGTGAACAGCACGATCCCGCTGACGCTGCCGAGCAGGTCGAGCCGGTACGCCTCCAGCCGCTCGAGCTCGGCGAAGCACGCGCCGACGAGCTCGCCGGGGCCAGCCATGACCGCCGCGACGGCGAGGAATAGGACCGGCAGCGTCAGCCAGATCGGCGGGCCGGTCGTGCCCAGGGAGGAGAAGAAGATCACGTCGGTGCTCTGCTTCTCGACGCTGACCGGGTAGGCCGAGACGAAGCCGATCAGCCCGAGAAGCGCGACGGGCGAGTAGAGCGGCGCGGCGCGCGTGCCCCGGCTGGCGCGGAGCAGGCCGAGGCCGATGCCGAGGAACGACCCGAGCAGCACGAAGTTCGAGAAGTAGCTGAGGTGCAGCACGTTCGCCCCGGCCCAGCGGATGAGGCTGAGCTCGAGGAAGAGCATCAGGCCGCTCGCGAGGAAGAGCCGCACTCGCACGCTCACGCCGCCCCCGTGCTCCCAGCCCGTGGCCACGCTGGCGGGGCCGGTCCATTCTCCCTGATCAAGGGGCACCGAGCATCGTGGCGATCGGTGTGTCGTGGTGCCGCGCGCCCATCGATCGAACGCTCGGCCGGAAACGTGACGGATCGCCGGTCAGGACACGGTTGCCCGGTTCGCCTTGCCGAGGACCCGGCCGCGCTCCTGGCCGCTGAGGACGAGCTTGCGGATCCGGATCGCGTCGCGGGTGACCTCGACGCACTCGTCCTCGCGGCAGAACTCCAGGCTCTGCTCCAAAGAGAGCCTCCGCGGCGGGATCAGCCGCTCGGTCTCGTCGCTCGCCGACGAGCGCATGTTGGAGAGCTTCTTCTCCTTGGTGATGTTCACGTCCATGTCGTCGGCTCGCGAGTTCTCCCCGACGACCATGCCCTCGTACACCTCGGTCGTGGGCTCCACGAACAGGCTGCCGCGCTCCTGCAGGTTGAGCATCGCGAACGACGTCACCGCACCCGCGCGGTCGGCCACCATCGAGCCGGACAGGCGGGTACGGAGCTCGCCGTACCAGGGGTGATAGCCGTCGAACACGTGGTGGGCGATGCCGGTGCCGCGCGTCTCAGTGAGGAACTCGGTCCGGAACCCGATGAGCCCGCGGGACGGCACGACGAACTCCATGCGGACCCAGCCGGTGCCGTGGTTGGTCATGTGCTCCATGCGGCCCTTGCGGACCGCGAGGAGCTGGGTCACGGTGCCGAGGTGCTCCTCGGGGCAGTCGATCGTCAGCCGCTCGACGGGCTCGTGCAGCTTGCCGTCGATCACCTGGGTGACCACCTGCGGCTTGCCCACCGTGAGCTCGAAGCCCTCGCGGCGCATCTGCTCGACGAGGATCGCCAGCGCGAGCTCGCCGCGGCCCTGCACCTCCCACGTGTCGGGGCGCTCGGTCGGCAGGACACGCAGCGACACGTTGCCGATCAGCTCACGGTCCAGGCGGTCCTTCACAAGGCGGGCGGTAACCTTCGAGCCCTTGACGCGGCCCGACAGCGGGGCGGTGTTCGTACCGATCGTCATGGAGATCGCCGGCTCGTCAACCGTGATCAGCGGCAGCGCGTGCGGGTCGTCGGCATCAGCCAGCGTCTCGCCGATCGTGATCTCCGGGATGCCCGCGACCGCGATGATGTCGCCCGGTCCGGCTTCTGTTGCCGGCACGCGGTCGAGCGCCTCGGTGATGAGCAGCTCGGTGACCTTGACGCGCTCCTCGGTGCCGTCGCGGCGCATCCACGCGACCGTCTGACCCTTGCGGATCGTGCCGTCGTGCACCCGGCACAGGGCGAGGCGCCCGAGGAACGGGGATGCGTCGAGATTCGTGACCTGCGCCCGCAGCGGCGCCTCGTCGTCGTACTGGGGCGGCGGCACCGTGTTCAGGATGGTTGCGAACAATGGCTCGAGATCCAACGCGTCGGGCATGCTGCCGTCGTCGGGCTTGTTGAGGGACGCCCGGCCGGCGCGCGCCGACGCGTACACGATCGGGAAGTCGAGGATCTCCGAGCTCTCGCTCTCGTCGTCCATGAGGTCTAGGAACAGCTCATAGGTCTCGTCGACGACCTCGGCGATGCGGGCGTCGGGCCGGTCCACCTTGTTGACGACGAGGATCACCGGCATCTTCGCCGCGAGCGCCTTGCGCAGGACGAAACGGGTCTGCGGCAACGGGCCCTCGCTCGCGTCGACGAGCAGCGCGATCGCGTCGACCATGGAAAGGCCGCGCTCCACCTCGCCACCGAAGTCGGCGTGGCCGGGGGTGTCGATGATGTTGATGGTGACGCCGCCGCCCGGGTCGTGCTTTCCGGTGTAGCGGATCGCGGTGTTCTTCGCGAGGATCGTGATGCCCTTCTCGCGCTCGAGGTCACCCGAGTCCATCGCCCGCTCGTCGACGTGCTTGTGCGCGCCGAACGCTCCCGACTGCCAGAGCATGGCGTCGACCAGCGTGGTCTTGCCGTGGTCGACGTGGGCGACGATCGCGATGTTGCGCAGGTCGTCGCGGCTGCGGATGGGCATGCGTGAGCACTCGATTCGAGAGACGTCGGGAGGCGCGGGAAGGCACGCGCCATTTCCCATGGTACGAGGCGGACGGGCTCAAGGCCGCATCGTCACCGTGCGGGCCGGGTTAGTGATGGGGCTAGTCAGGCCGCCGAGAGCCCAGCCGAGGCTGCCAGCGCGGCGCGTGACCAAGGGGACGCAAGGGCGCCGGACGCGTGTCACCGCTCGCTGTCGGGGCGCCTCAGCACGACGATGCCTCGGAGAGCGATGAGGCAGATCGTGAGCGGCACGAGCGCCGCGACGAGCAAGGACCACCGCACCCAGCCGCCGTCCCCGCTGACTGCCGCGACCACCAGAGCGACGAGGAGGAGCAACGACGCGCCCAGCGCCAGAGCCAGGGTGCGCGCCCGGGAACGGCGCTGCTGCTCGGTCAGCACCATGCGCACCCGTGGCCTTGA
>JACCYY010000174.1 GCA_013696235.1 Sporichthyaceae bacterium
AGGCGCCGATCGGCGATCATCGCGCGGCGGTAGTCATCCCAGTCCGGGTGCTCCCCACCGATCGACCGGAACACCTCGACCAGCTCCTCGACCGTGTCGTCGTGCGGGTCTGCCGCGACCGGCGACAGGGAACCGGTGCCCTCGGCGACCGCGTAGGACCAGCCGTCGTCCCTCGACGAGAGCAGGCTGACCCGCGGGTCGCGGCGGATGTTCGCGGTCTTGGCCCGGCCGTCGACCGTGGAGATCTTGATCGTTGCGGTCGCGGCGTCGTACGTGTAGCTCACGTTCGACAGCTGCGGCCACCCGTCGCGCTTCACCGTGGCCAGCGAACCGGCCGTCTGCTCCTGCAGCAGCGCGTGCAGCGCGGCATCCTTGCCCCCACCGCTGCCCCCACCGTTGCCACCGTCGTCGGTCACGTGTCCTCCGGATCGTCGAGTGCCTGGCGCGACGCTACGCCTGCATACGACAGGATCGGAACGGCCGAAAGGATCGGGCGGGTGCTGGACAAGGGGTGGACGTGAGCTGCCAGGCGTCGACCGCGCGCGCCGACCGTTTCGATGCCGTGTTTGCCGAGGTGTACGAGCCTCTGCAGCGCTACCTGCGCCGCCGGTGCCGCCCGGACGACGTCGAGGACCTGGTGGCCGATGTCCTGCTCGTCGTGTGGCGTCGCCTCGAGGACGTTCCCGCGGACCTGGCGCTCCCATGGTGCTACGGCGTCGCGCGACGATGCGTCGCCAACCGTGCCCGTACGGCATCGCGAGCGCTTCGCCTGGTCCAGCGGTTGGCCGGCGAGCGACAGCCGGAACCGCCTCCACTCGTCGGTGATCCGGCGCTCGGACGCGCGATCAGTGCGCTCAGCCCGATCGACCAGGAGATCGTCCGCCTCTGGGCGTGGGAGGGACTCGCGCCCCGTGACATCGCGGCCGCACTCGGCCTCACCCCCAACGCGGTGTCGATCCGGCTGCACCGGGCCAAGTCCAAGCTCGCGACGGAGCTCGGAAAGGAAGCCCTTGGTGCCGGACATCAACCAGGTGAAGCGCCGTCCGGTGCGCATGGCGCACCACGGACGACCGACGCGACGACTGGTGGGGAGGGATCGACGTGAGTGACGAGCTCGAGAACCGGCTCCGACGCGCCAATCCGGTCGCCTCCGACGCGACGGTCCATCCAGCCGACGGCCCGGGTGCGGCGATCCTGAGGAGGACGATCATGAGTACCGACGACGAGATGCTCACCGGTTTAAGGTCGGGGGCCGAGCCACCGCTGTGGCGCCGCCCGGTCGTCCTCGGCGTGGTCGGTGCCGCCGCGGCGGCGGCCGTGGTGATCACGGTCGTCGCCGTGACCAGCGACGACGCGGTCGTACCGACGGCGGCGACCACTGTGACGTACGACCTCGGCGGATCCGGCGCCGTCATGAGTTCGTGCGTGCCGTTCGCCGACCTCGAGCCGATGGCCGGAGCCGCGGCGCTCACCGGCACGGTCGTCTCGATCGACGGCGACCTCGTCGTGCTCGACGTCGACCGCTGGTACGCCGGCGGGGACGCCGATCAGGTCGTGCTCCGGGGGACGCCGGACACCGTCTCGCTCGACGGGGTGGAGTTCGTGGTCGGCGAGGACTACCTCGTCACCGCCGCCGACGGGGTGGTTCAGCCCTGCGGCATGAGCGGGCCCGCCTCACCCGAGCTCGAGCAGGCCTACGACCAGTGGTACGGCTGAGGTCGGTCAGCGGGCGGGGCGCGTGAGGGGACGCTTGACGAGGATGACTTGAGTCTCGTCGGCGGTCTGCGTAGTCGGCGCAGTCTCGTCGTCGGTCTCGTCAGCAGTCTTGGCGGTCTCGTCGTCAGCGTCGTCAGCTGCCTCGAAGTCCTCGGGCACGTCTGCGCTGTCGACGGCGTCCGGGGCGCTGGCGGCGGGCGCGTCGTCGGCCGGTTTGGCTGGCTCGGACGGGCGAGTGCCCTCATCGGTTCCTGACTCGTCGTCCGTCGTAGCCGGGGCGACCTCGGGCTCGCCCTGCAAGGCGATCGGGTCGAGCGGCGGCGACGAACCGGTGAGCGTCGCGAGCATCTGCCGGACGTTCGTGAGCTGCAGGTTGATGCTGTCCCGGCGCTGGACCATGGACGCCAGCTCACGCTCCGCCTCGCTGCGGATGCGAGCGGCGCGAGCCGTCGCGTCCCGGACGAGGTCGTCGGCCTGGGCAAGGGCCGCTTCGGCGACCTGGGCAGACTTGCGCTCGCTCGCGGACCGCATCTCCGCGACCTCGACGCCGACGGCTTCGGAGCGCTGCTCGTTCGCAGCCAGCTGCGATGCGACGGCTTCCATGCGACTGGTGAAGTCCCGCTCGGCCTGGTCGCGTCGCCGCGACAGCGTGATCTCGAAGTCGGCGGCAGCCTGCGCCGCCTTCCCGCGGTTGAGCTCGAAGAGGTTCTCCGCCTCGTCCTTGCGGATGCGCGACGTACGCTCGGCGTCCTCGAGCATGGTCTCGGCCTCGCGCCGAGCCGCCTCGAGGATCGATGCGGCCTCAGCGTCGGCCTGGGCGCGCCGCTCCTTGGCGTAGACGTCGGCCTGGTCGCGGATCCGGTCGATCTGCTGGTCGGCCAGGTTGCGGTCGCGGTCGATCTCGGCCGCCGTGGTCGTCCGCAGGTCGTCGGCCTCCTCCTCGGCAAGGCGCAGGATCCGTTCGATCCGGTCGCCGATCCCGCGGTAGGTCTGCTGCTGCTCGGCGTCGGCGACCGCCTGACCGATGCGCGACTCGGACTCGGCGAGCTGGCGCTGCGCGGCGTCGCGCTGATTGCGCAACGTGGTGAGGTCGCGTACGAGCGCGGCGAACGTCTCGTCCACCTGCTGCGGTGCGTAGCCGCGCCGGATCACGTCGAAGTTGCGCGGGCTCCAGGAGGTGCTCATTTCAGACTTCCTGCTCGGCTGGTAGGTCTGCGGTCATTCATCCTTCCACGCTGTGTGAACCGCCAGCACCGCTCGGTGGCAGGCCTCCGGGCACCGACAGCGCGTCGATCACCCCGGACAGCGAGGCCAGCTCGGCCGCGATCTCGTCCCGCCGCCGGGTCAGCCCAGCGACCTCGCGCTGGGCGTCCGCGGCACGCCGGGCGGCAGTGGCCTGGAGGCGGTCGGCCTCAGCCCGGGCGGACTCGAGGAGGTCGGCTGCCTCGCGTCGGCTCTCCAAGCGGGCTCGCTCACCGTCTGCGCGTGCGGTCGCCACCTCGCTCGCCACCCGCTCGCGCAGGGACCGGGCACCGCTCTCGGCCTCGGCGAGCCGGCGCTCGGCTCGCTCGAGCTGGGCGGTCGCTTGCACGCGCGCTTCGTCGAGCGCGTGGTCCGCTCGGCTGCTGGCCTCACTGAGCCGGTCCTGCGCCTGGCGCTCGGCAGCCTCGACCCGTTCGGCGCCGGTCGTGATGCTCTGCGCGGCGTGCGCCTCGGCCTCTGCCACGGCGGCGTCGGCGCGCTCACGAGCAGCGGCGAGCCGGCCGGCGGCCTCGGCCCGCACAGCGGCCACGGCATCGGCGGACTTCATCCGCGCCTGCGTGCGGATGTGGTCGGCGTCAGTCTCGGCCGCGGCCAGGAGACCCTCGACGGTTTGCTGCGTCCACGCGGTCTGCTCGGCCACCGCGGTGAGCATCCCGTCCGCCTCGGCCCGGGCGTCGGCGAGCATCTTGGTCGCCTCGGCCTCGGCCGAGTCCGTACGAGCGTTCGCATCGTCCCGCGCGGTGTTGCGGAGCCGGTCGGCCTCGATGCGCGCATCGGCGAGGATTCGTTCCGCCGTCGCCCGGGCCGAGGACAGGGTGTCGGCGGCCTGGCTGGTCAGCTTCTCCGCATCCGCCCGGGCTGCGACGAGAAGTGCGTCGGCCTCCTCGCCGGCGCTGCGCTGGCGCTCGTCGCCGGCCAGCCTGGCCTCGTCGACCACCTGGGTGGCTGCGGTGGCGGCGGAGGCACGGATGCTCGCGGCCTCGGCCCGGAGTCGCTGGCTCTCGGCCCGCGCTTCGTCACGCTGCAGAGCCGAGGTCCGGGACGTCTCGGTCACGATCTCGTCGGCGCGGCTCGA
>JACCYY010000043.1 GCA_013696235.1 Sporichthyaceae bacterium
GGCTTCGTGAGCGCGCGGCCGTGCACGCTGCGCTCGCCGAGCCGGCCAGGCTGCAGATCGTCGACCGGCTGTCACTCGGCGATGCCTCGCCGAGCGAGCTCGCCAACGACCTCGGGATCTCGTCGAACCTGCTCGCGCACCATCTCAAGGTGCTTCAGGCTGTCTGTCTGGTCGGTCGTTCCCAGTCCCAGGGGGACCGCCGCCGCACCTACGTCCGGCTGACCCCGCAACCACTCGTCCAGCTGATCCCGGCCGGCGCTGCAACTGCTCGACGGGTGGTGTTCGTGTGCACGCGAAACTCGGCCCGCTCGCAGCTGGCGGCCGCCGCCTGGCGACGGAGCAGCCCCATCCCGAGCGCGTCGGCCGGCACGAGGCCGGCCGCCCGGGTACATCCGCTGGCGGTCAAGATCGGCCACCGTCGCGGTCTGCATCTCGGTCAAGCGCGCACTGCCCACGTATGCGACGTCATCGCCAGGGACGACCTGGTCGTCGTCGTGTGCGACAACGCGTACGAGGAGCTCCAGGGACAGCTGTCGGTCAACCTGCACTGGTCCCTGCCCGACCCGGTCAGGGTCGGGACCGACCATGCCTTCGATCGGGTGATCGACGACATCGAGGATCGCGTCGGCCGGCTCGCCAGGGCGACGACGACGTCAACTTGAGGAGCAACAGTGGAGACCGACGCTCAACCGATCAACCTGTCCATCGACCAGCACCTCGCGCTTCAAGCGGCCGCGCGGCGGTTGTCCGACGAGTACTCCGGCGTGTTCGGGACGGAGACGATCGAGCTGTTCCTGCACACCAGCTATGACGGCTTCGCGACTCGCTCGACAGTGCCGAACTTCCTCCCGCTCCTGGCCGAGCGGTTCGCGCGGCAGCAGCTGCGGGCGCTCGCCCGGATCGAGGGCAAGGCGGACCAAGGAACCCCGACGGTCCTCTTCCTGTGCGTCCACAACTCGGGTCGGTCGCAGATGGCGATGGGCTTCTTCACGCATCTCGCCGGTGAGCGAGCGATCGCCTGGTCGGGTGGATCGGAGCCGGGCAACGAGGTCAACCCAGCGGCCATCGAGGCGATGCAGGAGAAGGGCATCGACATCTCGGGGGAGTTCCCGAAGCCCTGGACGGACGAGATCGTCCGCGCTGCCGATGTGGCCGTCACCATGGGCTGCGGAGACGCGTGCCCGATCTTCCCCGGGAAGCGCTACGTCGACTGGGTCCTCGAGGACCCGGCCGGGCAGGACGTCGAGGCGGTTCGCCCGATCCGCGACGAGATCGAGCGCCGCGTGCGCGCCCTGCTCGACGAGCTCGACGTCCCGGCGTCGACCTGAGCGGGCATGCCGAAGGCCCTGCCGAGAGCGGGGCCTTCGGCGCGTGACGGTCAGCAGCAACTGTCTTGGCAGCTCTCGCATCCGCACTCGTTGCAGCCGCAGCAGACTGGACTCGCCATGGGGGTCACCTCCTCATCCCTGGTGGGCACCACTTGCCCGGCTCGGGGTCCGGGCAGTCACTGTTCGGCAGGGCGTCGGCCATGCGGACGAGGTCTCTCCGAAGTGCGGTCAGCCGCGCCAGCTCAGCGTCGATCTCGTCAATTCGCTGGCGGAGCAGTCCCTCGGCGGGCTCGCACGGGCAACTCCCGGTGTCCCGGACTGCCAGCAGGTTCGCGATGTCTCGCAGCCGCAGACCGAGGCGTTGCGCACCCTGGATGAACTGGAGTCGATCGACGGAGTCCTCGCCGTACCGGCGGTGGTCGCCGGTCGTGCGCAGCGCCGGCGGCAGGAGCCCGGACCGGTCGTAGTAGCGGATCGTGTCGGGGCGGACGCCCACCCGGGCAGCGAGCTGAGCGACACTCATCGACGCGCCTGCAACGGTAGTCATGGTCACGTCGAGCACGCTAGACCTTGGAGTCCGCTCCAAGTTCAACCCCTCGTACACCGGCGGTGGTGGAATGGCCGCGTGCCCATCGATGACGTGACCGTCCGGCGGGCAGTGGCCGACGACGCACCGACCATCGCCGGGCTGCGGGCAGCCGCCGTGCCCTACCTCGTCATGACCGCGGCCGGCATGCGGGCTCGGCTGGTCGGTCCACGCGCGGAGACCGGGTGGCTCGCATCCGTCCACGGCACGCCGGTCGGGTACGCCGTGCACGGGTCGGCCACCGACGGCATCGCACGCGGCACGGTGGTGGTGCGCCCGCAGCACCGGCGCCTCGGCGTCGGGTCAGCCCTGCTCGACGTCCTCGAGGACGACCTCATCGCTGCTGGGACGTCCGCCCTAGCCGGCGTCGCCGACGACGAGGCGGGGCGAGCATTCGCCCTCGCACGCGGCGCGGCGATCGGTCGGGAGCACCGGTTCGCTGTCGCGGACCTCGCTGCCGCGCCCGAACCACCGGCCACACCCGGTGTTCAGATCCTGCCGCTGGCCGACGTCGTCACGCCGCGCGCCGTCTGGACGGTGAACGCCGCCGCAGCGCCGGACGACCCGTCCGGCCTGTCCGTCGACGGGCCGTACGAGGAGTGGCTGGCCGACGAGTGGAGCTCCCCCGACCATGCCCTCGACCTCGGCGTCGCTGCCGCCGTCGGGGGCGAGATCGTGGCGTTCACCCTCGTGCTGGCCGACCGTGAGCGGGGCGCGATCTGGTCGGCGATGACCGGGGTCCACCCGGTGCACCGCGGCCGCGGCCTGGCCCGTCTGGTCAAAGCACACGCGTTCCGGGCTGCCCGCGACGCCGGTCTCACCCAGGCCTTCACCGCAAACGATGCGGCCAACGCGCCGATGCTCGCGGTGAACACCTGGCTCGGGTACCGGCCGGCCGCGCGAGCCTGGTCGGTGCACCAGATCCTCGACCGGGCCGACGGTCTGCGACACTGACGTCCCCTCCAGCGGGTGCCAGCCGCCAAGACCGCGGCCGGACGCCGGGTGAGGTCGACCAGATCAGGTGAGCCCAGACCGGAGGAACGCGTGCGCATCCTGCTGATCGGTGCTCCGGGCTCGGGCAAGGGGACGCAGGCCGATCGCCTCGCGGCGAGGTACCAGGTGACCCACATCTCGAGCGGCGACCTCCTGCGCCAGCACGTCCAGGACGCGACGCCCCTCGGCCTCGTGGTGAAGAACCTCGTGGAGAACGGAGACTTCGTCCCCGACAGCGTCGTCATGGACATGCTGCGCAAGCCGGTCCTGGCCGCGTCGGAAGCGGGGGGCTACGTCCTGGACGGGTTCCCGCGCTCGGTCGCCCAGGCGAAGGCTGCGTACGCCGTGGCCCGGTCGCTCGGCGTCGAGATCCAGGTCGCGATCCACCTCGACGTCGACCGGGACGAGCTCGTCCGCAGGCTGCTGGCTCGCAGCCGCGGCTCCGAGGACACCGCCGAGGTCATCGCACACCGCCTCGACGTCTACCTGGAGCAGACGGCGCCTCTGGTCGACTACTACACCGAGCGCGAGTGGCTGGTCCACGTCGACGGCAACCAGCCGGTCGACGCGGTGACGCAACTGATCGTCGAGCGGATCGAGGAGCGGCTCGGGCCCGCGAGCCCAGCGTCAGCCTGACTCATTGATGCCGATGCGTTGGTGCAGGCGGCGTAGCGGTGCTGGTGCCCACCAGTTGGCTTCGCCGGCGAGACGCATGAACGCGGGCACGAGCAGGGCACGGACGATGGTGGCGTCGAGCAGGATCGCGAGCGTGAGACCCACCCCCATGAGCTTGATGAACGTGACGCCTGAGGTGGAGAACGCGATAAACGTCACTGCGAGCACCGCAGCCGCGGCGGTCATGATCCGGCCGGTGCGTTGCAGCCCGGTCACCACCGCGAGGTTCGTGTCGCCGGTGAGGTCGTGCGCCTCCTTGATCCGGGACAGCAGGAACACCTCGTAGTCCATCGACAGCCCGAACGCGATGCAGAACATGAGGATCGGGGTTGTGGTGTCCAGGGTGCCGGTCGCGGTGAAGCCGAGCAGACCGGACAGGTGCCCGTCCTGGAAGATCCACACCATCGCCCCGAACGTGGCGCCGAGGCTGAGCACGTTCAGCACGATCGCCTTGACCGGGACGAGGACGCTGCCGGTCATCAGGAACAGCAGCACGAACGTGGTCAGCGCGATGATCGCCAGCGCCACCGGGGCCAGCCCGAAGATGGCGCTCTTGGAGTCCACCAGTGCTGCGGCCTCACCACCGACCAAGGCCGCGCCGGACAGCTCCAGGTCCCGGATGTCGCCGACCAGGGCCTCACCCGCCGGGGATAACGGCTCGACCGCGGACCCGACCTCGAGGTAGACCGCGTCACCGGCGGCGAACCCGACCGACTGCGGTCCAGGCGGCGCGACGAGCTCGCCACCGGTGTAGGACCCGGTCACGGTGTCGACCAGGCTCACTCCGTCGAGGGCGGAGACCCGTTCGGCGGCCGCGGCCGCGTCCTCCTCGGTGGCCCGCGGCAGCACGACGGTGGCCAGGCTGGTCGCCCCGCCGGGGTAGTCCGACCGCAGCGTCTCACCGACCAGCCGAGCCGTGCTGTCCGCGGGCAGCGACCGGTCGTCGGGCAGCCCGAAGCTGACCCCGAGGAACGGGATCGCCAGCACCGCCAGCAGGATGGCGATCGGGGCGGCGATGATGACCGGTCTGCGCATCACCGCAGACGCGACCCGGCCGAAGAACTGCCCCGACCGGTCCGCGCGGAGAGCCCGGCCGACCCGGAACTTGTCCACGCGCGGGCCCAGCACCGACAGCAACGCGGGCAAGGTGAACATCGCGGCCGCGCCGGCGATCAGCACCACCGCGATGCCCGCGTACCCGAACGAGCGCAGGAAGTAGAGCGGGAAGATCAGCAGCGCCCCCAACGACACCGCCACCGTGAGCGCACTGAACGCGACGGTCCGACCCGCCGTCTGCATGGTCCGGGCGATCGCGTCCTCGGTCGAGGTGCCGGTCGCGAGCTCCTCCCGGAACCGGGACACCATGAACAGGCTGTAGTCGATCGCCAGGCCCAGCCCGAGCGCGGTCGCCAGGTTGATCGAGAACACCGACACGTCGGTGACCAGCGTGATCAGGTACAGCGCGAGGAACGTCCCCACGATTGCCACCCCGGCGATCAGGACCGGCAGAAACGCAGCGACCACGCTTCCGAACACCAGCACCAGCAGCACCAAGCTGATCGGGATCGCGATCGA
>JACCYY010000054.1 GCA_013696235.1 Sporichthyaceae bacterium
GTCGATCGGCTCCGGTTACCGCTCGCGCCCGGTCGGATCGGTGCCGTAGGACGTCTGGTCGTCCTGGACCGACTCGTGCCCGCGGTCGGCGGCGCGCTGGTCCTCGTCTGCGGCGCGCGCGGCGTCGGCGTCGTCGGCGTCGAGGTCATTGGCCTTGGTCCCGTACGTCGCGTCGCCGCCAGCGTCGGGCTTGTCGCCGCTGAAGCTCTGGCCAGGCTCGTCGTCATCGAGCGGCGAGGTCGGCAGACCCTGCCCCTCGATCGGTCGTTCGGACTCAGGGGTGTCGCTCTGGCTCGTCATGCGTGAACGGTAGCGCTGAAGAGAGGCTGTGCCGACTCCTCGGTCGACCAGCCCGACGACTCAGGGATTGAACGGAGCGCTGGAGGGGGATCCCGTTGCGATCGACACGACGTCCACGCCGATGCCGTACACACCCCACGCCACCACGAGCACGAAGAGGGCCGACCCCGCCAACGTCACCGGGCGGCTCCACCAGAGGGCCCGCAACCGCGGCAACAAAACCACGGCGAACGCTGCCACGATCACCGGACCGGTGACCGGAACCGTCGGGAGCACCAGGAGGATCCCGACGACGAGGAGGAAGGGCGACGGCACCCGCCGCAGCCCACCCGTCGGTCCATCGAGCCCCTCGACGAGGAGGGCGACGACGTGACGCTCGTCATCGCCGACGTCGGCAAGTTGCAGCCGCGTCCCGCGCGCAGCTGAACTCCCGCCAACTTGTGGCACCCGTCGCGCGGAGCCGCGACGACCCGCGAATGTCAGACGTCGGCCGGACCTGGGGTGCCGAGCAGTACGAGTACGTGCGGTGATCCGCCAGGAGCTCTTCGAGTGACGCGAGTCCGTTGTCGTCCACGGTTGCGTCGTCGTCGTCCTCCGCCGGGTACTCGTCGTCGTCGGGCCCGACGCCGTAGTCGTCCTCGATCGGGCCAAACCCGACCCAGTCGAGGTCGTCCACCGGCAGCTCGTCATCCCAGATGCCCACCTCATGGTCCATGCGTCGACGATGGCTCCCTGAGGTGAATGACCGGCGTCGGCCCGTGGTCCACCCGTCGTGATCTCGGTAACCGGCTGGTGCGGCGACCGGGTCGGTCAGACCGGCTCCGGCGTCCGCTCGTCCAGGCCCCACGGGGAGCCGTAGCCGGCCGGCGCGTCGGCACCGAGCAGCTCGAGGAACGGAACGGCGTCGAAGGCCTCCGGGCCGAGCACGCCGGTGCCCGACCAGGTCCTGGCCGCGAGCAGCTCCAGAGCGACGACCGGGTTCACCGCGGTTTGCCAGACCACGCACTGCGACCCGTACTCGCGCATCGACCAGTCGTTGTCGACGACGTGGTGGAGGTAGACCTCGCGCGGGTTGCCGTCCGTGCCGGTCCCGGTCACCCAGAGCCCGGCACAAGTCGAGCCGTGCATGCGGTCGCCGAGCTGGGCCGGGTCGGGCAGGCTCGCCGCCACGACGTCGCGCGGGCTGACCTGCACGGCCTGACCGCCGGACCGTACGGTCACCGGCTCGGTCCGGTCCAGGCGCAGCTTGTGGAGCGTCTTGAGCACGTCGACGAACTCCTCACCGAGCCCGTACTTGAACGTCACGCGGCGCGCCTTCACCCAGCGCGGCATGAGGAGCACCTCCTCGTGCTCGACGTTCACGCACTCGACCGGTCCGATGCCGCCGGGGAAGTCGAAGACCTCCGGCTCGCTGAACGGCTCGGTGGTGAACCACCCACGGTCGACCTCCCACACCACCGGCGGGTTCAGGCATTCCTCGATCGTGGTCCAGATCGAGAACGACGGCGCGAAGTCGTAGCCGTCGACGGTGAGGTTCGACCCGTCGCGGGTGCCGAGCTCGTCGATCGCCGAGAACAGATGATCAGCGGCGTAGCGCGCGAACACGTCCGAGAGGCCGGGCTCGACCCCGATGCCGACCAGGGCCAGCCGTCCCGACCCGGTCCACTCCTCGGCCTTGGCCATCTGCTCGTCCCCGAGCTTGACGCCGGTCTCCTCGTACGGGCGGTCCGGGTGCGGCTTCGAGAGCGACATCGCCATGTCCAGGTAGTCCGCCCCGGCCGCGAACGCGCCGTCGAAGATCGGCATCACGAACCGCGGGTCGACGGCGTTCATCACGTGGGTGGCGCCGTGCGTACGCGCCAGCGCCGCGACCGCCTCGGCAGAGGACGCGTCGACCTGCGCGGCGACGAAGCGGCCGTCGGACGGATGCCGCTCGCGGACCGCCGCGACAGCGCGCTCGGCCCGGTCCAGGTCGTAGTCGGCGACCACGAGCAGCTCGAAGAACGTGCGTCGGACGGCGATCCGCGCGAACGCCCCCCCGACACCGCCGGCGCCAACCAGGAGGATCCGCATGGCAACGGAATCTAGCGCAGCAGGCGGAATGCGACGACGGATTCCGCCGGTCCCTTGCGGGACGGCACACCGAGTCAGTCGTTTCCGGCGATCGGGAGCCACGCGACGGGAAAGGTCGGCGGGATGGCCGGGACACAGCTCGATCACGCTGGGGAGACCAAGCACGTCGGCTCCTCCGCGGCCTGCTGCCACTCCTGGGTGCGGTCGCCATGACCTGGGCGTTCGTCAAGAGCGCCAGCGACATGCTCGACCCGGAGTACGGCTACACCGTCTTCGGCAGCATCGGCGGGGTGTTCGTGATCGGTGTCGGCATGCTCGCGCTCGGGCTGCCGCTCATGCTCGCCTGCGCGGTCAAGCTCCGGCCGTTCTTCCGCGGCGAGACGCTCAACGCCGAGACCCCGATCCTGGTCCCCGACACCGGGCAGCCCCCGCGAGCCGGCCTGTAGAGAACGGCGCGCGAATTCTCGGCGACGTGCCGTACGGCGCTGACGCGCGCGGCTCCGCGACGTACGCTGAAGACCGACCAAGCCGTACGGAGCCGACCGGTGCGACACCTCGTCAACCAGCTCAGGAACCGGCTGACCGGGGCCTCCCCCGCGCCGGATCCCTTCCGCACGCTCGAGCTCCAGCACCGTCTGACCCG
>JACCYY010000066.1 GCA_013696235.1 Sporichthyaceae bacterium
GAGGCCGAGGTCGCCGCCGGGCGCGGGCACAACCTCGGCCAGCGGGACGGAGACGGCGGGCCGACGACGAAGCGGTTGTTCTACATCGACTGGCCGCTGCTGGACCGGCACCGCGACGCGATCGCGGCCCGGATCGACCGATGGGTCGACCTGCAGGATCCCGGCCGCCCGGCGTCCGTCGACGGGACGACGTTGCGCGCGTCCATGCAGGCGCTCGCGCGCCGACCGTTCCGGACCCGGCCGACGTTCAACACCACGCCGTGGGGTGGTCACTGGGGGCAGCGTCGGCTCGGCTTCAACCTGGATGCCACCAACACTGCGCTGGGCTACGAGCTGATCGCGCCGGAGAGCGGTGTGCTGGTGGGGACCAAGGACGCGGCGGTGGAGCTGCCGTTCCAGCTCGTCGTGGCGGCTCATCCGCGCGAGGTCCTGGGACCGGAGGTGCACGAGGTCTTCGGCACGTCGTTCCCGATCAGGTTCGACTACCTGGACACCGTCGACGGGGGCAACCTGTCGGTGCACTGCCACCCGCGGGCGACGTACATGTCGGAAGTCTTCGGGTGGCCGTACCCGCAGCACGAGACCTACTACCTCATGGTGGGCGGCCCCGATGGCCGGGTGTTCCTCGGCCTCCGGGACGACGCCGACCTGGCGGAGTTCCACCGCCGCGCCGAGCAGTCGCAGGCCGGCGGTGAGCCGCTGGACATCGAGCAGTACGTCCAGGTGTTCCCGGCCCAGGCCCACCAGCTCTTCTGCGTGCCCGCTGGCACCCCGCACGGCAGCGGCGTCGGGAACGTCGTGCTCGAGGTCAGCGCGACTCCGTACCTGTACTCGCTGCGCCTCTACGACTGGCTCCGGCGCGACGCCGCCGGCCAGCAGCGGCCGGTGCACGTCGAGCATGCGTTCGAGAACCTCGACACCCGGCGGGCCGGCGTGGCCGTACGGACCGACCTCGTCCAGGCGCCACGCACGCTTCGGGAGGGCGATGGCTGGCACGAGGAGCTGCTCGGGTCGCTGCCGGAGATGTTCTTCGAGGTACGACGACTGGTGCTGGAGCCCGGAGGACTGGCCGGCGACGACACCGCGGGCCGGTTCCACGTGCTCAACGTCGTGGACGGCGACGGGGTCGAGGTCGTGCCGCCCGACGGGACCGCTCACCCGCTGAGCTACGCGGAGACGCTGGTCGTGCCCGCCGCCGTCGGCGCGTACGAGCTGCGCGCGGTCGGGGCGCGGCAGGTCCGCCTCGTGAAGTCTCTGGTCCGTTGATCCATCGCGGAGACGCGTACGGTCCAGCCGGTCAGCCGAGCTCGACGACCATGCCCTCGTCGGCGACCAGGACCTCGCCGGTGAAGATCGCTCGGGCTACCCGGGCTGGCTCGGCCCGGTCTGATCCCGGCCAGAGATGGGTGAGCAGCAGCCGCTGGGCGCCGGCGGACTCCGCCACGCGAGCGGCCTCGTCTGCGGCCAGGTAGTTCGCGCCCTTGGCGCCGGGAGACTTCGTCGCCTCGCTCGCCTCGGCGATGAACAGGTCTGCCCCGCGCGCGAGCTCGATGAGGGCCGGATCTGGCCCCGAGTCGCCGGTGTACGCGATGGTCAGCCCGGGTGCCTCGAGCCGTACGCCCGCGTTCGGCACGTAGTGCGGCAGTGCCCAGCTGGATAGCCGGAACGGCCCGAGCTCGTACGGCTCCGCCGGCAGCTGGTGCCAGGCAAAGACCGCGCGGACGTCCGCTGCGTCGTCCTCCTCCTCCAGGCTCTCGACCTGCTGCACCACGGACTCCGGCGCGTAGAGCGAGATAGCCGGCGCGCCGGCACCGGCCCCCATCGAGCGGGCGCGGAACAGACCGTGCAAGTCGATGCTGTGGTCCGGGTGGTGGTGGCTGACGACGACGGCATCCAGGCCGTTCGCCGCCTCGTTGCCGAGCTGGGAGAGCAGGCGCGGCAGCGTGCCGTACCCGAGGTCGAGCACGACCCGGAAACCCTCGTGCTCGACGACGAAGCCGCTGCAGGCCCGGTCCGGCTCGGGCCACGCGCCGCAGCTGCCCAGGACGATGACCCGGCTCATGACCACCTCCTCCTCGTACGCTCACCAGATGATGACGGACCGGTGCACGTGAGCGCCGAGCTCGGTCTCGGCGTCGGGATCGCGACCGGTATCGGCTCGCTGCCGGGGACCGACCCGGTCGTCGCCGCCCGCCTGGTGCTGGACGAGCTGCCGGACCTACCACACATCGCCGAGCTGCCAGCGCGTGGTCCGGGAGCCGGGCTCGTCGGGCGTACGGCTGCGCTGCTCGTGGACCTGCCCATCGACCTGCAGCCGGCCGGGTGGCGGCTGGTCGAGCGTCCGGGAGCGGACCAGCGTCGCGCGGTCTCGCTCCTGCGCCAGGACCTCGACGTGCTCGAGGAGGTGCTCGACGGCTTCGACGGCCCGCTGAAGCTGCAGGTCGGTGGCCCGTGGACGCTCGCTGCGACGCTCGAGAAATCCCGCGGGGACAAGGTGCTCGCCGACCACGGCGCGCGGCGCGATCTCAGCGCCTCGCTGGCCGAGGGCATCCGGCTGCACGTCGCTGAGGTCTCGCGCCGGATCCCTGGGGCGCGGGTGCTGCTCCAGCTCGACGAGCCTGGTCTGCCATCCGTCCTGGCCGGCGACGTCCCGACCGTGAGTGGGTTCGGGCGGCTCCGCGCGGTGGACGTCGCGGCCGCGCAGTCATCGCTCGCCGAGGTCGTGGACGCGGCCGGCGTCCCGGTCGTGGTGCACTGCTGCGGGTTCGACGTCCCGGTCGAGATGCTGCGTCGCGCCGGTGCGGCCGCGGTCGCGTTCGACCTGTCGATCTTCCCGCGGTCCGACCTGCAGACCGCTCAGCTCGCCGAGGCCGTCGAGGCTGGCGCCGTCCTCGTCGTCGGCGCCGTCCCGACCACGCCCGCGCTCCCGGCGTCGCGCGATCCCGCCGGATCGCTCGCCACGTCGCGGGCGAGCGTCGCGCGACTCTGGCAGCGGCTGGACCAGCCGCCGGACAGCCTTGCCGCATCGGTCGTCGTCACGCCGGCGTGCGGGCTCGCCGGAGCCTCGGAGCCGTACGCCCGAGCCGCACTCCGCCGCGCCTGCGAGGTGGCCAGGGCGCTCGTCGACGATCCCGAGGTCTGAGCCACGCCGCGCTCACCTGGGCGACCCGGCGCCGCGTCCTCGCTGTGGTGCAGCCGCTGCTCCTGGACTACTCGCTGCACGAGCCCGAGGACCGTGAGCCGACCAGATCCTCAACGCGTACAACGACATCTCCACGCCGCCGCCAGCCACTCCCCACGCTTGGTTCTCGCCATTGTGCGCTCGCGGGCCTAGGTCGATCTCAATGTCAGCTTCCCTCCTGCATGGCCAACGGCCTTGCCCGGCTGCCCGGACAGGGTCGGCCCTGAAATCATTTCACCCGTGCTCGCCTCGTCGGTACGGTCGCGGGATTGTTTTCACTGCTGGGAGCCCATGAGGTTCGCGTGTGGTCTCCCCGACAGTTCCCAGGCTGAGAGCAGGTTTCGTGATGGCATGTCGTATCAGTGAGCTCGTGCTCGGTTGCCGCGAGCCTGAGGTGCTGGCGCGGTTCTGGTGCGAGGTCCTGGACTTCGTCGTGCTCGATCGCGAGGACGACGGCTCGGTGGAAATTGGGCCGCGCGAAGGGTTCGGTGGTCCGCAGCCGACGATCATCCTCAGTCGCAGGGATGAGCCGGAGAAGGGGAAATCCCGGCTGCACATCGACGTCAACGCCACCGACCGCGATCAAGACGCCGAGCTCGAACGCCTTCTGAAGCTCGGTGCGCGCCCGGCCGACATCGGCCAGACAGGGGAGGAGCAGTGGCATGTCCTGACCGACCCCGAAGGCAATGAGTTCTGCCTGCTCAAGGCCCGCCTCGACCCACTCTGATGCTCATCGGTCTCACGCTGACGACGCCAGCCTGGCCAGCGCGGCCCAACTCACTCTCGCCCTTGCTGGACAGCCCCTCTTAGACGCCGAGCTCCGAAGGCGTGCGGCCATCGACGAAGACGCGGCCGACTACCTGCTCCACATCGATGATTGGCCCATCGACGTTCGCGCCATCGAACTCGTCCGCGAACTCTGCGAACGCACTGTCGCTCCACGCCTCGGCTGACGGGGCCACCTCGAGCCGTCACTCCGGGGCCGGGTCAGGTTGACACAGCCAGCGTGGTGTCGCCAGCACGTGACGCCACTGCCTGACTTGAAGAAGCGACGGGCCGTCGCGTGCGTCGTGGTGCTACGCACGACCACGCCAGAGAGTCTTTTCCATCGAGCATCCCGGCGAGAGGTCGCCGGAGCCTCGGAGGCGTACGCCCGAGCCGCGCTCAGCCGCGTCCGCCTCGTGGAGGTCTGGGCGGCCATCTACCCATACTGCTGGGTCAACACGTATGGAGACCCGTATGACGAAGACAACGGTCGAGATCAACGATGCTCTGCTCGAAGAGGCGAAGCAGCTCGCCCGGGCGGACGGCACGACGCTTCGGGCGGTGCTCGAGGCGGCTCTCCGGCGCGAGCTCGCAGAGCGCCCGCGCCGTACGCGATTCGTCCTGCGTGACGCCTCGAGCGGACATGGCGGGATGAGCCAGGAGTTCATCGACGGCGGCTGGGCGGCGATTCGCGACGCGATCTACGAGGGCCGCGGCGCGTGATCGCAGTCGACACGAACGTGCTCGTGCATGCCCACCGTCGCGATGCCAGCGAGAACGCGAGGGCTGGGCCACTCATCCGCGAACTGGCCGAGAGCGGACGGCGCTGGGCGATCCCGTGGCCGTGCGTTCACGAGTTCATCGGCGTCGTCACCCACCCGCGCCTGTTTCCGTACCCAGCATCGGTCAGCACCGCCGTCGAGCAGGTCGACGCCTGGCTCGAGTCGCCGGGGCTTTCGCTGATCGCCGAGACGGGCGCGACCTGGCCGCTGGTCCGCTCGACGCTGGTCGACGGGAGGACCGTCGGGCCTCGCGTGCACGATGCGAAGATCGCCGCGATCTGCCTCGCCCACGGGGTCACCGAGCTCTGGACGGCCGACCGCGACTTCTCGCGCTTCCCTGGCCTGCGCACGCGCAACCCGCTCGTGAGCACCTGACCCCGGCATCCCGCGTGCCACGCTGATGACCATGATCGACGCCCCGCGTACGGAGCAGGCGGAGGAGGCGCGGGTCACTACGATCGAGCTCTTCTTCGACCTGGTCTTCGTCTTCACCCTGACCCAGCTCACCGCGCTCCTGGCTGACGACCTGTCCCTGACGGGGGCGCTGCAGGTCGGGCTCATCTTCACGGTGCTGTTCTGGATGTACGGCGCGTACGTGTGGGCGACCAACCAGGTGCCTCCGGACCGGGCCAGTCGCCAGATCCTGCTGGTGCTGGGGATGGCGGCCTTCCTGATCTGCGCGCTGGCCGTCCCGCGGGCGTTCGATCGGGCCGGGGTGATCTTCGGCGTTGGCTACCTGCTCGTGGTCCTGGTCCACTCGACGCTGTACTGGCAGGTGTACGGCCGGGCCGTGCTGCGGTTCGCGCCGATCAACCTCGTGTCAGCGTTGATCGTGATCGTCGCCGGTCTGGTCGACGGGATCCTGACCTACACGCTGTGGATCTTGGTGGTGCTGGTCCAGGCGGTTCCGCCCTGGCTGGTCCGGCGATCGCGGCAGTTCGACCTCTACGCGCGTCACTTCGTCGAGCGGCACGGGCTGCTCCTGATCGTGGCGTTCGGCGAGTCGGTGATCGCGATCGGGGTCGCCATCGACCCGGCTCAGCTCGATGCCGGACTGATCGCGGCAGCCGTTCTCGCCCTCGCGCTGGCCACCGGGCTCTGGTACGTGTACTTCGCCCACGACGCCGAGCAGGCGGAGCAGGTCCTGGCCTCGGCGTCGGCGGCGGACCGGATCCGGGTGTCCCTGGGCGGCTACTTCTACGCGTTCATCCCGATGCTGCTCGGCGTGATCGCGATGGCCGCCGGCGTGAAGGAGTCCTTGGGCCACTTCACCGAGCCGTTGGAGGTCGAGGCCGCGCTCGCGCTCGGCGTCGGGGTGGCTCTGTACCTGCTCGGCCAGGCCGCGTTCCACGCGATCTTGCGGATCGGCCCGGTCGTCTACCGGCTGGCCGCGGCGGCCGCCGCGCTGGCCAGCACCGCCGTCGGCGTGTACGTCTCCGCCGCCGCGCAGCTCTCCTTGCTGGTGCTGCTGCTGGCGACCCTGATCGCGATCGAGCTCGCCGCCGCCCGGCGCGTGAAGCCGCTCTCGTAACCCTCGTCGGTGGGTCTTCGACGTCGGGGGCGGTCGGCATACTCACCACATGGGCAAGGAGGTGAGCACCGACGGCAGCGACCTCGACGTGGCGGAGATCGAGCCCGCCGTCCGTGAGCGCTACGCGGCGCTGGTGGAGGAGCTCGAGGGCCACCTGTACCGCTACCACGTGCTCGACCGGCCGACGATCAGCGATGCCGACTACGACATCCGCTACCACGAGCTGGTCGCGCTGGAGGACACCTACCCCGCCCTGCGGACGCCGGACTCGCCGACGCAGAAGGTCGGCGCAACCTACGCCACGGAGTTCACCCCAGTCGAGCACCTCGAGCGGTTGCTCAGCCTGGACAACGCGTTCACCGACACCGAGCTCGACGCCTGGGCGGCCCGCGCCGAACGCGAGGTCGGCGACGACGCGGCGTACCTCTGCGAGCTCAAGGTCGACGGGCTCGCGCTCGCCCTGGTGTACGAGCACGGGCGGCTGCTTCGGGGTGCGACCCGCGGAGACGGCCGTACCGGCGAGGACGTCACGCCGAACGTCCGGACGATCAGCAACGTGCCCGATCGCCTGGTCGAGACCGACCCGGCCTTCCCCCTTCCGGAGCTGGTCGAGGTCCGCGGCGAGGTGTTCTTCCCGGTCGAGGCGTTCGAGGCGCTCAACGCCTCGCTGGTCGCCGAGGGCAAGCCCCCGTACGCCAACCCGCGCAACACCGCGGCCGGCTCGCTGCGGCAGAAGGACCCGCGCGTGACGGCTACCCGACCGCTCCAGCTCGTCGTGCACGGAGTCGGGGCACGGCGCGGTTTCGAGCCCGCCCGCCAGTCCGAGGCGTACGCGGCGCTGAGGTCCTGGGGGCTGCCGACCAGTGATCGGGTCCAGGTGGTCGACGACCTGACCGGCGTCCGGGACTACATCGCCTACTTCGGCGAGCACCGGCACGCGGTCGAGCACGAGATCGACGGCGTCGTGGTCAAGATCGACCAGGTCGGGCTCCAGCGCCGGCTGGGGTCGACGTCGCGCGCGCCCCGGTGGGCGATCGCGTTCAAGTACCCGCCCGAGGAGGTCACCACCCGGCTGCACGACATCCGGGTCAACGTCGGCCGGACCGGCCGGGTCACGCCGTACGGGGTGATGGAGCCGATCAAGGTGTCCGGCTCGACCGTGCAGATGGCCACGCTGCACAACGCCGAGGAGGTTCGCCGCAAGGGCGTGCTCATCGGCGACGTGGTCGTGCTGCGGAAGGCCGGCGATGTGATCCCCGAGATCGTCGGCCCGGTGGTGGACCTTCGCACCGGCGACGAGCGCGAGTTCCTCATGCCGGAGAAGTGCCCGGCCTGCAGCACGAAGCTCGCGTATGAGCGCGAGGGCGACGCCGACATCCGGTGCCCGAACGCCCGGAGCTGCCCGGCCCAGCTGCGCGAGCGGGTCGCGCACGTCGCCAGCCGGGGCGCGTTCGACATCGAGGCCCTCGGCTACGAGGGGGCCGCGGCACTCACCGCGGCGGACTCCGGTCGTGCACCGCTGAGCGACGAGGGCG